>CAMPHX010000080.1 GCA_946886085.1 uncultured Flavobacteriales bacterium
GACTACTACATAGTTATTTTTAAAGTATTTATTAGCAAAATCAACAATTTGCTGTTTGGTAACCTTGCTCATTTTATCGTTTTCTTTAACTACGTCTGCCCAATTTTGCTCTAAAATAAAGGCATTGGTCATTTTGTAAGCTCTGTAGCTATTGTGAAGATTACGTTGTTGGTCTTGTAGCTTAAAGTTTTTAATAGCAGCAGGCAACATCCAATCTTCAAAATCCCCTGCTTTTAGCTTTTCTATTTGAGAAAGCAATAAATCACGAGCTTCTTCTAAAGTTTGTCCGTCTCTTGGATTGGCACTAAGCTGAAAAGTAGAATAATCATAACTCACATCATCGTAAGCATTAGCACTTAGCACTTTTTGGTCTTTAACTAAATTAAGGTCGATTAAACCAGCTTGGTAGTTATATAAAAGTGAAGAAACTAGCGGTAAAATGTAGGTATCTTCATTTTTTACTCCCGGCAAACGGTAACCAATACTTACCCATTCGGCATCCGGACCAACAACTGTTGTTTCAATTGGTTCGGTAATTTCCTCTTCTGGAGTAAACGTAAATTCAGGAACTTCTTTATTTTTGTATTCACCAAAATGTTTTTTAATTAAATCAACTGTTTTGTCAGGATCAATATCTCCGGCAAGGATAATAGCCATGTTGTTTGGAACATATCTTTCATTAAAATACTCATGGATTTTTACCATAGAAGGATTTTTAAGATGTTCGCCTGTTCCAATGGTGGTCTGTGTTCCGTAAGGATGGTTTTTAAATAAGTTGGCAGACATTGCCTCATAAGCTAACCAATAATCGTTATCTCTACTTCTGTTGTATTCTTCGTAAACAGTTTCTAACTCGGTATGGAATAAACGTAAAACCAGTTCTTTAAATCTTTCAGATTCTACAGTTAACCATTTTTCAAATTCGTTAGAAGGAATATCGTTGATATAAACCGTTCTTTCGGTAGAAGTGTAAGCATTTGTACCTTTTGCACCTAAGGAGCTAATCATTTTATCGTATTCATTAGGCACTGCAAATTTTGCAGCAACACCAGAAAGACTGTCAATTTGTTTGTAAATAGTATTTCTTTCTGCTTCATCTGTTGTGTTTCTTCTTTTTTCGTACAAATCAGAAATTTGTTGTAAAACCTTTTTCTCCTCCTCCCAATTTACAGTAGCAATTTTGGAAGTTCCTTTAAAAAGCATATGCTCTAAATAATGCGCTAATCCTGTTGCATCAGAAGGGTCTTGTTTACTTCCTGTTTTAACAGCAATGTTGGTTTGAATACGAGGTTCGTCTTTATTGATAGACATGTAAACTTTTAAACCATTGTCGAGCGTATAGATTAAGGTGTTTAAGCCATCGTTTTCAACGCTTTCGTATTCATATTTATAAGCAGATTTTGATTGTTCTTCTTTTTCTTTACAAGAAAATTGAAAAAGTAAAATTGCTAAAACGAGTAAGGTGAAGGTCTTTTTCATAATTAGGTTGTTTTTAGGTTATTTCGATTTATTGATTAGTTTTTATTTCTCTGAACCATTTTTTATCGGCATAAAAAGTCCCGAAAGGAACCAGAGATGCTACAAATGCCCAAAAAGATTGTGATAGTTTCCATTTATATTCAACATGAACAATTAAAAGAACTATTACATACGCAACAAATAAAACTCCGTGAGCCATTCCTGTATGTTTAACAGCATCGGGTTTGTCGTATAAGTATTTGATTGGCATAGCGATAAAAAGAAGTGCAAGGTAAGATAAGCCCTCCAAAAAAGCAATTATTCTTAATAAAAAAAGTGAGTTCATGGTTTTGATGTTTAAGGTTTGATGTTTGATTTATTTTTGGCGTGCTTTTAATAAGCCGTCTCTTACTGGGTAAACTACTTGTTGTACACGATTGTCGTTGGCTAAATGTTTGGCATACTCTACCAATGTTTTGGTGTCTTCGTCCATTTCTTCAATTGGTTCGGTAACTTTTCCACTCCACAACACATTGTCGGCAATGATATATCCACCAGGATTAGCCATATCTAACACTAAGTTATAATAGTTGATGTAGTTGCTTTTGTCGGCATCAATAAAAATGATATCATACTTTTTATTTAAGGTAGGAATGATGTCTAGAGCGTTGCCAATATGTTGTTTTATGGTATTTGAAAGTCCTGCTTTATCAAAATATTTTTTGGCGAAATTTTCTAATTCTTCATTAATATCAATGGTGTCAATGCTGCCATTTTCTTTTAGTCCTTCTGCTAAGCAAAGAGCAGAATATCCGGTGTAAGTACCTATTTCTAATATATTTGTAGGTTGAATCATGTGCGAAAGCATGCTTAATACCCTGCCTTGTAAATGTCCGGAAAGCATTCTAGGGGTTAGTATTTTTTCCCAAGTTTCGTGATTTAGTTCTTGTAACAGTTCACTTTCTTGCTCAGAATATTTTTCTACATAATTTGAAATTGATTCAGGTAAAAAATCCATATAATTAAGTTTTAATTTTCAGGTTGATATAATAATGTACTTAGTTGATCTTCATCAAAAATTTCGTTGGCAACATCAAGAATGTCGTTTTGGGTAATGGTATTAATTTTTTCGTAAACAGTAGCCAAATCTTCTACTTTGTTATAAAGTAATAAGCTTTTCCCTTGTCCGAGCATTACGTTGCAGTTGTTTTCTTCGGCAATGGTAGTTTGTCCTAAAAATTGGCGTTTAGCATTTTTTAGTTGAGAAGAGGATAGTTGGATGGTTTTTAGTTTTTTCATTTCTTTTTTTACCAAACGTATTGATTTATCAATGTGTTTTATGTCTGTCCCTAAATAAACAGAAAACAAACCGACATCACTATATAGGTTGTAAGAAGATTCGATATTGTAGGTAAGTCCGTATTTTTCTCTCAGCCCCATATTAAGCCTGCTGTTCATTGCCGGACCACCAAGTATGTTGTTCAGGAGCATAAATACGTTTCTTTTTTCGTGAAAAGAACCATAGGCAATGTTGCCAATAATGCAATGAGCCTGATGTGTGTCTTTTAATATTGAATCGTTTTGTGGGATATAATTAGTAAAATTTTCTCTAACAGTTGTTACTGGTTTTTGAGTAATAATTCCAATATACTTTTCGGTAATTCGTTGTACTTTTTTAAGCGGAATATTACCAACTATGCTAAAAACTATATTTTCGGTTGCGTAATGTTTGCCGAAGAAAGTGATAACATTTTTTCTTTTAAGATTAGAAATGCTATCAATGCTTCCCAAAATGTTCATTCCTAGTGGATGGTTTTTGAAAATTTGTTCTTCAAAATCATCATAAATTTGTTCGTAAGGAGTATCTTGGTAAGAGTAAATTTCATCAATAATAACTTCTTTTTCCTTAGTTAATTCTTTGTCGGGGAAAGTAGAGTTAAAAATAATATCGGTAAGTAAATCTGTAGCTCTTTCAAAATACTCAGTAGTGAAAGAAGCGTAAATATTTGTGTTTTCTTTGGTAGTAAAAGCATTTATTTCTCCACCAACGCTATCAATTCTGTTAAGGATATGGTGTGTTTTTCTTTTTAGAGTTCCTTTAAAAATGGCGTGTTCAATGAAATGGGCTATTCCATTTTCTGCTAACGTTTCATCGCGAGAACCGGTATTGATTATAAAACCACAATGAGCAACATTTCCAGTGGTAGGTTTAAAGATTACCCTAATTCCGTTTGAAAGTTCAAATATAAATTCCTCCATAAGTTTCACAAAATTAACACCTAAAAAAGGAATAAATGAACAATTAACAATATTTAAATTATTGTTAATAACTCGGTTGATAAGTGAAAAGTTTGATTACTAGCAATTTTCTTATTTTACTATATTTTAGCATTGTAATAATTCCATAAATTAGGAAAAATGAATATGGTAGGTAAAATAATTAGTTTTTGTGCTTTTATATTTCTTATTAGCAGTAGTTTAATGGCTCAAGAAAAATTAAGTTCAAAAGAAGAGAAAAAACTTATTGAGAATGCAGAGCTTTATTTTGAAGAAGGAGATTTGCAAAATATTCCACAAGCAACAGAGTTATTTGAAAAATTAGAGGCGAATAAGCCTGAAGATCCATATTTTAAATTAATGGTAGGAATTTGCTACACATATTTTAAAGATAAAAAAGAATTAGCTATTCAAAAATTAGAAGAGGTTCGTAAAATTAACCCTGATTTTGATTTGGTAAATAATTATTTAGGAAGAGCTTACGCTGCAAATCATCAATTTGACAAAGCAAAAGAATATTTTGAAAAATATTTAAAATCTGAGGATATTGACGAGCAGTCAGCAGCTATGGCAAAGCAAAATATTATATATTGTGATAATGCTAAAGTATATGTTAAAGATAGTATCAAGGTGGAGATAGAAGATATAGGAGCTCCCATCAATTCACTTTTTTCGGAATATGTTCCCGTTATTACTCCTGATGAATCTATGTTGATATTTACTTATAGAGGTAATAGAAGTAAAGGTGGTTTGCAAGATGCATCAGGCAAGCCTGATCCTTATGGGCAGTATTATGAAGATATAATGATTGCTCACAAACTAGGGGATAAATGGTTAGACCCTGAAAGTATTGGTGATAATATTAATACCAATAGGCATGATGCTTCTGTTGGGCTTTCGGTAGATGGGCAACAATTGTTTATTTACAAACAGACTAAAAAAGATAATGGAGATATTTATGTAAGTAATTTAGAAGGAGAAACTTGGTCTAGACCTATTAAACTTAAGGGAGAAGTAAATACAGAATCTTGGGAAGGAAGTGCTACAATGACTGGTGATGGTAAAACTCTTTATTTTTCTAGTAGTAGAGAAGGTGGTATAGGAGGTAGAGATTTATATTCTGCCGCATTACAACCAGATGGTTCTTGGGGAAATATTAAAAATTTAGGTGCTGAAATAAATACAAAATTTGATGAAGATGCACCGTTTATTCATCCAGATGGAAGAACTTTATATTTTAGTTCTAAAGGTGGGTTAAGCATGGGTGGATATGATATTTTTTACACGTATTTAACTGATGAAGGTTGGGAAACCCCTACAAATGTTGGTTATCCGGTAAATACTATTGATGATGATAGGTTTTACGTACTTTCTGCAGATGCAAAAACAGGTTATTATTCATCATCAGGAAGAACAGGAAATGGTACTCATAATATTTATACAGTTTCTCCCGGTCATTTTGGGAAACGACCAATTTTAGCATTGGTTGTTGGTGTTACAAAAGCTAATGGAGAACCTGTTGAGGCAGATATTACAGTAACTAACGATAAAACTGGAGAATTAGCAGGGAAATACAAATCAAACTCAAGTACAGGAAAGTATATGTTGGCATTAACTCCTGGAAATAAATATAAAATTGCTATTGAAGTAGAGGGCTATGAAACCAAAATAGATTATTTGGATATTGAAGATTTAGAAACGTATGTTCAGGTGGAACATGATTTTGAGTTGTATTCGAAAGAAGAAGTAGCAGGAGTTTCTGTCACTGATGATGAGGATGAGTTACAAGGAAAAATTGATACCCAAATAGAAAAATATAAGTATGAAAATACGAAAGAAGGTTATATTGAAACAGCTTTTAAAAAGGTGCTGAACAATAAAGGTAGTGATCAGGTTGAAGGAGTGGAGTATTATATTGAACCAACAGATATTGAAAAAGTTAAAAATGTAAAAGGAGTGGCAGAGCGTTCTATGGTGAAAACAGGAACAGATGAAGTGGTTATTGGACCATTTAAAACATTGTTGGAAGCAGAGTTGTTTAGAAGTAGGTTGTCTCAACAAGATTCAAGCATTACATCTATGAATATAAAAGTAGATGATGATGGTGTGGAAAAATCACTTCATCAACATTATCCAAACGAATTTCATAGAAACGATTATAATGAGGAAATTTCTTTGCATGAAAAGATAACTCAAAAAGATAAGGTAGAAGAAGAAATTGCGATGACAGAAGAAGAGCAAAAAGCGAAAGAATTGACAGAAGATGGTGAGGTAGATTTAAAAAGTGAAGATTTAGTAAATGCAAGAGAGAAAACTATTACGGGATTATCTTTTAAAGTTGAAGTAGGCGCTGTGAAAGATCCGTCAGATTTTAAGTTAGGATATCTTGAAAAATATGGAAATATTACATCAAAAACATATCCTGATGGAACTACCAGATATACGTTTGGTCCATTTGAGACTTTGGCAGAAGCAGAGGGTTTTAGACAAATGTTAATTGAAAAAGAAAAAGAAGCTGAAGATGCTTTTGTAACCGTATTTGTTTTCGGACAAAGAAAAACGTTGGAGGAATATCAAAAAACTACTCCTTGTGGGGAAGGAATTGAGTTTATAGATTTTTCTGATTTTATAGGTAAAGATTTAAAT
>CAMPHX010000081.1 GCA_946886085.1 uncultured Flavobacteriales bacterium
TTTTTTTAATTTAATTTTTAAATACTATAAAAGATGAACGAAGATTTAGATTTTATTCTTGATACTGCAAAAGAAGCCATGCAGAACGCAATTAGTCATTTAGATGCTCAGTTAGTGAAAATTAGAGCCGGAAAAGCTACACCTATGATGCTATCTAGTGTTTATGTAGATTATTATGGAGCTTCAACTCCTTTAACTCAGGTGGCTAATGCTACTGCCGTAGATGGTAGAACATTAACTGTTCAACCTTGGGAAAAAGCCATGTTGGAAGAAATTCAAAAAGCCATTATTAATGCTAATTTGGGGTTGAACCCACAAAATAATGGTGAAATGATTATTATTAATGTTCCAACTCCTACTGAAGAAAGAAGAAGAGATCTTTCTAAACAAGCTAAAGCTGAAGGAGAGCATGCTAAAATTGGTATTCGTAATGCTAGAAAAGATGCAAATGATGAAATCAAGAAACTTAAAAATGATGGGTTAAGTGAAGATTTGAGTAAAGCTTACGAAGCAGATGTTCAAGAACTTACAGATAGCTATATCGCTAAAGTGGATGCACTCATTGCAGCTAAGGAAAAAGATATCATGACAGTTTAAAGCAGTGTTGAATTTTAGATGTTAAGGGTTAAATAAACTTACCTATTATTCAACATTCATAATTTACAATTAAACATTTCGAGAAATGTACGGAAAATTACAACAAGAATTACAAGCCGAATTGAAAAATATTGAGGAGGCAGGATTATATAAAAAAGAAAGAATTATTACTACTCCAATGGGAGCAGAGGTAAAAGTAAATTCGGGAGAAGATGTAATCATCATGTGTGCCAATAATTACCTTGGGTTGTCTTCTCATCCAAAAGTAATTGAGGGAGCTAAAAAAGCATTAGATACGCACGGTTATGGAATGTCTTCGGTACGTTTTATTTGTGGAACACAAGATATCCATAAAGCGTTAGAGCAAAAAATTTCTAACTTTTTAGGCATGGAAGATACCATTTTATATGCAGCAGCTTTCGATGCTAATGGAGGAGTTTTTGAGCCACTTTTTGGAGAAAATGATGCTATTATTTCAGATGAATTAAACCATGCTTCTATTATTGATGGAGTGCGTTTATGTAAAGCAGCTCGTTATCGTTATAAAAATAGCGATATGAATGATTTGGAAGAGCAATTAAAAAAAGCTCAAGCTCAACACAATCGTATTATTGTTACTGATGGTGTATTCTCTATGGATGGCTATGTGGCTAAGTTAGATGAAATATGTGATTTAGCAGAAAAATATGATGCTTTAGTGATGGTAGATGATTCTCATGCGACAGGGTTTATAGGGAAAAAAGGAAAGGGAACTCATGAGCTTAAAAATGTAATGGGTAGAGTGGATATAATTACTTCTACATTAGGAAAAGCGTTAGGTGGAGCCATGGGTGGTTTTACTTCAGGTAAGAAAGAAATTGTTGACATGCTTCGTCAGCGATCAAGACCATATTTGTTTTCTAACTCTTTATCTCCTGCAATTGTAGGAGCAGCAATAGAAGTATTTAATTTATTAGAAACTTCTACCGAATTAAGAGATAAATTAGAACAAAATGTAGCTTATTTTAAGGCAGGGGTAAAGAAAATTGGCTTAGAAATTCGTGATGGCGATTCAGCTATTGTTCCTGTAATGTTATATGATGCTAAGTTAGCTCAGGAGTTTGCCAACAGATTGTTAGATGAAGGTATTTATGCTATTGGATTTTTCTATCCGGTAGTTCCGAAAGATTTAGCAAGAATAAGAGTTCAATTATCAGCGGCCCATACGCAAGCACATTTAGATAAAGCCATAGCGGCTTTTGAAAAAGTGGGTAAAGCACTGGGAGTGATTAAATAATATCATATAGCCAATCCTTATGTCACTTTGAACAAGATTTTATTGAAAATTTATTTACATATAAAATGAAGTGAAGAGTCTATATTTAATAGATTCATCACTTCATTTTTCTATTCCTCATTCTTCAGGATGAAAAATTTCGTTCAGAATGACAACAAAAATGTAAGCATTTTTTAAGAGGAACATGAATTAGCAGTAGAAGAACAGCTTTGTTCAACACAAGGTAATTTGCCGCAATTTTTAATTCCACTAAAACCACCTTCAACATTTATAAGGTTTTTAAATCCTTTTTGTCTTAATATAGATAAAGCAATAATTGAGCGATAACCACCGGCACAATGCACATAATAAGGCGTATCTTTTGATAGTTGGGTATAATTATGGTTAATGTCATCTAAGCAAAGATGAATAAGGTTGTTGTGAACTAATTTTCCGGCATTTACTTCGCCAATTCTTCTAACATCTACAACAGCATCGTTAGCTTGTAGCTTTTCGGAAAACGCTTCAGGAGAAATAGTTTGAATAGTTTCAACAGCATAACCTGCATTTTTCCAAGCAGCTAATCCGCCTTCTAAATAACCTAAACAATGGTCGTAGCCAACTCTTGCTAATCTGGTTACAGCTTCTTCCTCTCTACCTTTTGGAGCTACAATAATAATTGGTTGTTTCAAGTTTTCTATTAACGTTCCAACCCAAGGAGCAAAACCGCCATCCAAACCAATAAAAATGGCATTTGGAATGTGAGCAGCGGCAAATTCTTGAGGAGAGCGTACATCTAAAATCAATGCTTTTTGATCTTGCATTAAAAACTCAACCTCTTTAGCTTTTAAAGCAGTTAAGCCATGCTCAAGAATTTCTTCATAATGTTTGTTTATTCCTTGATTCATAGCTACATTTTTAGGAAAATATTGTGGAGGAGAAGATAAGCCTGTGGTTACTTCGGTAATAAATTCTTCTTTGGTCATGTTGGCTCTTAAGGCATAATTTTCAATTTTTTGATTGCCTAAGGTGTCGAAAGTTTCTGAACTCATATTTTTTCCGCAAGCAGAACCTGCTCCATGTGCCGGGTAAACAATAATCTCATCAGGAAGAGGCATAATTTTGTTTCTTAATGAATCAAATAAATGTCCTGCTAAATCTTTTTCTGTAAGGTCAGATTTTACGGCTAAATCAGGTCTTCCAACATCGCCAATAAACAAGGTGTCTCCTGTAAAAATAGCTTTTTCTTTACCTTCTTCATCTAATAATAAATAGGTGGAAGACTCCATAGTATGACCGGGAGTGTGTAGCAATTTTAAATTGATATTTCCTATAGGAAAAAGCTCTCCATCCTTACCTGAATGAAAGTCAAAAGATGGGTGAGCATTTGGTCCAAATACAATGGTTGCTCCTGTAGCTTTGGCTAAATCAACATGTCCTGAAACAAAATCGGCATGAAAGTGCGTTAGAAATACATATTTTATTTTAGCATTTCTTTTTTTGGCCATTTCTACGTAAGGAGTTGGTTCTCTAAGAGGGTCAATAATGGCAGCTTCGCCATTAGATTCAATGTAATAAGCAGCTTCTGCTAAACATCCGGTATAAAGTTGTTCTACGTACATCATATATAGTTTTAAAAATTAGTAAAAAATAATTCATTTATCATAATAATGGCTCCTGCAAATAATACAAACCATCCGAAACTCACTTTCAAATGTTTGCCATCTACTTTTTTGGAAATTAAGTTACCTATAAGCATTCCTGATACTGAAAATATAGAAAATAAAAGTAACAATTTCCAATCAATTACAAAGTGAGAAACACTTCCTAAAAATCCAAATGCAGAATTTAATGCAACAATTAATAAAGAAGTTCCAACTGCCATTTTCATGGATAAGTTGCCTATTTTAAGTAAGGCAGGAACAATAATAAAACCACCACCAATTCCCACTATTCCCGATAAGCTACCAATTACCATTCCTCCTAAAAAGTTCATGGTTTTATTTTTTTTGCTCAAAGGTAATTCACTTTCTGCTTTTTTTCTATCAATCATAAAGTAGGAAGCAATCATCATGGTTACGGCTAAAAGAGACATCACTATTAATCTTTTAGTAATTACAAACCCATTAAATGAAAAGATAGCTTCCGGAATAGCAGGCATTAAAAATTTTCTGGTAAGAAAAATGGCAATAACAGTTGGTATTCCAAAATAGATAGCGGTTTTATAGCTTACAAATCCCTGCTTATTTTTTAAAAAAACACCTATTATACTTACTACGCCTACTAAAAATAAGGAGTAAGCAGTTGCTATTTCTGGATCAATAATATGAAACAGATACACTAAAATGGGTAATGCTAAGAAACCACCTGAACCAACAAGTCCTAAAGTAATTCCGACAAAAATAGCAGCGATGTAACCTATAATTTCCATTTATTCCTGACATTTATTTACACATACTACTATTTCTGCTAATCGTTGATGTTTAAGAAAATAAAAACAATGTTTTCCTTCTCTATCTACACTTAATACACCTTTGTTTTTTAAGATACTTAAGTGATGGGAAGCTACAGCTTGTTCTATGTTCAATGCTTCATGTATTGCAGTTACAGACATTCTTTTGTCATTTTCTAAAAGCTGCACTATTGCCAACCTAATTGGGTGAGCAATGGCTTTTAGCATTTCGGATGCTTGGATTAGTTTTGTAAGTTCGTTAGTCATATCGTATTAATATATATAGATATTTATATACAAAATTACCAACAATATTTAATATATCGTGTTTTTTTAGAAATTTTAATGATTAAACGGGTTTAATAAATTATTTTGCATTTTATTGGATGGATCCCTGATCTCCACTTCGTTTCGTCAGGGAAGAACAAATCAGCTATCTCTCTCCTTGCGTAGCGTAGCGAAGACAAGGAGTCTAGCTTATTAGCATGAACCGTTAATTATAAAATAGAAGTGCATTCGTGGCAAAAAAGAATTTAATTAGTATGGGGTTATTCGAACAATTTTTTTAGCTCGGTAGCCTCTGAAGGCTTCATTTTGCCGGCAAGGATAAGGCTAAGTTGTCTTCTTCTTAAAGCACCTTCATAACGTTCTTTTTCTTCTTCCGTTTCAGGAATAAGTTCTGGAACACCAATTGGATTTCCTAGTTGATCAACAGCAACAAAAGTATAAATGGCATTGTTACAGTGTTTTTTCTTTCCTGTTCGGTGGTCTTCCACAAAAACGTCAATAAAGACTTCCATAGAAGAAGTAAACGTACGAGATACTTTTCCTTCTAACGTTACAATATCGCCTAATTTAATAGGATGAGCAAAAGAAACATTATTTACCGATGCGGTTACTACCACTCTGTTACAACAACGATGAGCTGAAATAGCCGAGCAAATATCCATTAAATGTAGTAATCTTCCTCCCATTAAGTTCCCCAAGGTGTTGGTATCATTAGGCAACACAATTTCGGTCATCATGGTATAAGTTTCAATTGCTTTTTTTGTTTTCATGTGGTTTTTTGCTGTAAAATTACACACAAAAAAATGATTGCGTGTGATTGTTGTCATAGGTTGGGAGAACTTTTTGATAGAAATTAAAAACTGACTGTCAAAGCTAACGCTTGTAGTTCTCTAAGGTATTCTCTTTTATCAAATTTAGGAGCGTACACATAACCATCAATAGTAATTACTCGGTTTCTGTGTTCATCCACCATAGAGTAGCTTACAAATGGACCGCCCATAAAATCACCCTGAACATGCCATAAACCTCGTAATTCTTTGGCATAATTTCCTTTAAGGTTAATTTCTCTTTCTTTGGGGATGTATTCTTCATACGTAGTCATGTAAGAACCTTCGGCACCTCCCGGAATGTATTTTTTGGTAATGGCATTTCTTTTTGCAGTAAGCTGATGTACATTAAAAATACTGTCATTATCGTAAGGATAAGTGTAAATAATAAATCCCTGACTAATAGGATGCTCGCCCATAGAGTATTCTTTTCTGAGCCATATAAAGTTGGTGTCTTCTTTTGCGATGTAAAACAAATCATCTATGTGCATAGAGAGTTTTAATTTATCTTCTAATTCCTTGGCAAGCTTACTGTTTTTATTGACTTTGTATTTTTTCTGAAGTCGTTGGGTTTCTTTTTCATTAAAGTAATCCAACAGGTTTTGGGAGTTTTTCTCAATTATTTCAGCAGCATTTTTATCGTTTTTTGCTACTATGGTGGCAACCAATTGTCCTTCCGACCAAACATTTTCTTTTATAGAAATAACCGGTTTTTCCTGAGCATTTATTTCTACCATTATAATGTTTCTGTTGGTTTGTAAAATTCTGGCAAAAGACCTGTGAGGTACATGAATGATATCAAAAATAGCTTCTTGTTGAGGTAAACCGACTTGTGTTTGCATAAACGTTTGTCTGATAGCTTCTCCAGATTGATTACTCCAATAGCCTGTATCTATTACCACTAAAAGTTCGCCTGATTTTCCTGACATACTAGGCAAGATGCGCT
>CAMPHX010000082.1 GCA_946886085.1 uncultured Flavobacteriales bacterium
TTCTACTTCAATAATGTACATCCCTTTTGCAAGAGAAGAAGCATCAATTAATGTTTTCTTTACTGCTAAATTATTTTGATGAAAAACCACTTGACCTAAATAGTTTTTGATAGAATATGCTTTAATATTTTGAGATGACTGAATAGACACTTCATCTTTTGCCGGATTGGGATAAATAACAATATCTGTTTTGTTTTGACAAGTAACTGCAATAATATCCGAATAAGAAAAACTACCGTCAAAATCGGTTTGTTTTAATCTGAAATAAGCTGTTTCATCAGTATTTTCACTTAAAACTTGATGTTCGTAGCTAAGTATTTGATTGCTATTTCCCGCACCAGCAATCTCAGCTATAGGATAAAAAACAATACCATCGCTACTTTGTTCTAAAGTGAAGTAATCATTGTTTATTTCTGCTGATGTTGCCCAATTAAAAATATAGTTCCCATTTAAACAATTGCCTTCAAACGACATTAAACTAATTGGAAGCGTTGTGGCACAAGAGCTTGCTCCACAAAAAGCAGTTGGACAGATTGTTATTGGCTCACATACAGTTGAAGTATTAATACTAAAACAAATGGTTAAAATATCACCTGAAACTGCTCCTCCACAATAACCTACATATGCGGCATTGCCAATAAGATTACAATTAGCATCATATGTAGCTGTTCCTGTAAAAGTTGAATTACTTGAACTTGTTCCACTACAACCTCCTCCATAACTTCCTGTATTTATTGAGCTTGTACTACCACAAGCATTTAAATGTAAAGAAAACAACACTGTATCAGAATATGGCACCTGATATTCAAAACATAATGTTGGAGGATATGGTGGTGTAAAAGTTAAACAATGTCCGTCACTTTGTGCCGTAGCATAACTAGTGGGCCATGATACTATATTATTGAAGCTACCAACAACATTTAGTGACGGACAGTTTTGTGCATAACCATTGCTTAACAACAAGCTAATTGTTATGATAAAGATAAAGGGATATAAGTAAATTCGTGTCATTGTAATTAAGTAATTAATTAAACCTTGCTTTAGATTTTCCAGTTCCAAAAGGGCTTGGATTTACAAATGTTAACGTAATTTCAAACCCACCTACACCATCACTTGCTACTGCTAAATCAGAAATATTAGCATCATAACTCACACATAATTTCCAATGAGAAATTTCGTAGGTAATTGATGGTATTAAAGCATCTCCCCATCTAGAATGAACTCCAATAGCTATGGCAGATTCTTGAAAAATTCCGGTATATTTTGAATCCTCTCTCAACCTGTGTCTTAATAATGCTCCAAATAAAAATTCAGAATTTGGTCCTTGCTTATTAAATACCAGTGTTGGTATAACAGACAATGAACTATTTGCTATACCTATATTAGAAGAGGTGTGAAAGGTTATTTTATCATGTAACTTATCAGAAAAATCACCATAAGCTACATCTGGTTTTGTTAGGTGATTATACGCCAGACCTACTCTAACTGAAAAGGCATCGTTTGAAGTTATTGTTTTTTGAGCATCTGAATAAACCCAAGCAACTCCCACATTTACATCAGCCATTCCAAATGGTTTGTTATAATCTCTAAACTCATAACTAGGTGCTGTTGGTACATAAGAGTTGCCATCAAACTGATTATCCCAAACCATATTAGATTGATTAATACTTCGTTGGTCAAAACCTCCACGGACACCTGCTGTTAAATGTTGTTTATCGTGAATTTTTACAATACCACTAACAGAAAGTCCTGCACTTGTAATTCCCATTTCCGTATCTCCTGCAACATCTTTATAAACATTAAAACCCACTCCAAGCAAAAAGTTTTTTCTACTCTTTTCAAACAATCGAGTATCGAATGATGCTCCGTAAGTTTTATAAGGAGATGCAACACTTGCCCACTGATTTCTGTAAGCTAACATGGCACGTTGGTCTCCTCCAAAAACACCTGTTAATGCAGGGTTTATTATTAGGGGAGTATTAAAATATTGTGAAAAATGAATATCCTGCCCTTTACTGTTTGTCCAAATAAAGGTTAAAATCATGATTAGTATGGCCGCTTTTTTCATGGTAATTAAATTTAATTTGTTCTTATAAGTTATCTTACTAGAGTAATGTTTCCTTGTTTTTGTACTTTATCTCCATTGTATAATTCTAAATTGATATAGTAAACAAAAACACCTGTATTCATTTCTTGTCCGTTAAAAGTTCCATCCCATCCGTTATTTACATCATCACTCTCAAAAACTTTTTGTCCCCACCTATTAAATATATTGATACTTATAGATTTAAACCCTTGTCCTCTCACATAAAACACATCATTTTCATTATCTCCATTTGGTGAGAAAATATTAGGGACAAAAAACACGAAGGTATCATCCATAAAAATGGTTACTTGGTCGGTTGAAGAACATCCATTAGCATCTGTTACCGTTAAATAAAAGGTAGTTTCTCCTGTAATGGTTACTGATGGATTGACACAATTAGCACAACTTAATCCTGTTGATGGACTCCATGTGTAAGCTATTCCTCCCGAACCATTTAAAGCTATGGTTGAATTATAGCCTACAGTTGTGTCATTTCCTGCAAAAGCTATCGGTAAAGGATTTACTGTTAAATTAGTAGTAACAAGGCTATCACATCCATAAACTGAGGTGTAATTATCTACATAAGTTCCACTTGTAGTTTGGTTGCCTCCTTGTAAAAAAACACTTTCTCCATCACAAATACTTACATTATTAATGGTATTAAAAGTATCTCTTTGAGTAATTTGATAGGTAATTAAACTATCGCATCCAATAGCATTTGTAAATGTATCTACAACAGTAGTGTTGGTGTAATAAGTGTTTCCACCTAATATAACACTATCGCCTGCACAAAAGTTAATTACCTGTGTGGTATTGGTTGGAGCATTTACTACTAAGGTTATATTTTCTATACTATCGCACCCATTAGTATTGGTAAAGGTTTGTGTATATATTCCGGCTGTTGTCTCATAATTACCATGTATTAAAGCACTATCTCCTTGACAAATGGTAACAGTTGAGTTATTGTTGTTGATTGGGTTTACCGTTAATGTTGTAGTTAAAACACTATCACACCCGTTGGCACTTCCACCTGAAATTGTATCAACATAATTTCCTGCTGTTGTTTGGTAAGTTCCTCCCAACAAAATACTGTCTCCCTGACAAATAGTTGCATTAGCAGTTCCCGTTGCTACAGGATTAACTGTTAAAGTGGTAACTACTATACTGTCGCATCCATTTGAAGCTCCTGCTGCTATAGTATCTGTGTATGTTCCCGCAGTAGTTTGGAAACTTCCTCCTAACAAAACACTATCTCCCTGACAAATAGTAGTTGACGTATTATTCGTTGGAACACTTAATACGGTAATAACAACCGTATCTGTATCTCCACAAGAGGAATTTATAGCATAAGTAATGGTATGATTTCCTGCTCCGGCAACACTTGGGTCAAAAATACCATTTACAGTATCTGTAATACCAACTCCCGACCAAACACCACCTCCATCAACTGCATTTAAGTTAATTTGATTTTCGTTTTCGCATAAATTAGCTACAGCAGAAATAGTAGCATCAGCTCCAGAAGTTATATTTATGGTAACAGTACTATCTGAAGGACATGTTCCATTTGTTGTATAAGTTACATTAAATACTCCTGTTCCTGAAGATGCAATATTAATTTCACCAGTAGTGGCATTAATTACTCCACTGTTATCTATAGTAAATGTTCCTCCTGTTAATCCAGTTATGGTTGGTGATGGGTTTGGATCTGACAAACAATAAGTAGTAGCTGAATAACTAAAGCCGGCATCATCTTTTGGATCTATAGTTAATGTGGTAGTTAACACACTATCGCAACCAAAAAAATTGGTTAAAGTATCGTAATAATTACCTGCTGTTGTTTGGTAAGTTCCTCCCAACAAAATACTATCTCCCTGACAAATGGTTGCTAGTGATGAGGAGTTCGTTGGAGCTAGCACTGTAATTACAATTGTTGTATCATCAGTATTTGAGCTGACATCAGTAACTTGAAGTGTAATATTATGTGTTCCTGGAGTTGTATAGCAAATATTTCCTGGGTTTTGGTTTGAACTACTTCCTGGTGTTCCACTAGCAAAAGTCCAGTTCCAAGAATTAATATTAGCACCTGTACTGTTATCTATAGGTGTAACACAATCTCCTACACAAATAGTATCGGATGGTAAAGTAAAAGAAGCCGTTAATGTTTGAGGAACGCATGGATCTGTAATGGTAAAAGTATCAGAAACAACACATGTATTCTGTCCCGTAATAGTTACCCAATAAGTTCCCTGGGACAAACCACTTACATCTTGAGTTGTGTCTGACGTTGACCATAAATAAGTGTAGCTGTAAGGTGCTTGTCCTTTAACTCTAATAAAATCAAAAGCTGATTGACGTAAACTTGAACCACTCATATCAGTGCTTACACGTACTTCAATATTTGTTCCTGTAGCTGGAACTTGGTAACAAAAATCTTGAAAAGTAGTTGATAAGGCTGTTCCATCACCAAAACCATCATTATTGGTATCTTCTGCTAATCCGGAAGGAAAACTTCCTGATGGTGGTCTGAATGTGGCTAAGGTATTCCAACCTAAACCATCTACATTATATTCTATAGTCATGTGATTATTAGGGTCAACACTCATATTGTTTCTTCCTAAAGCCAATAAAACACAAACTTCAATATTTGAATATCCAGCTATATTAGTTGGGTTAGTGGTAACATCACATGTTACAGGAAGACTAGAAAAACCTGTTCTTCTTGCTCCAAAATAATAAGTACCTTCTTCATTAGTTGGGTTGGTTGTGAAGTTAATAGTATTATCATCTCCTCTTGTAAAGAAGTAAAAAGTACTTGGTGTTCCAGGATATGGATTAGCAGTATATCTTACTCCATGTCCATCCGTTTCAAAACCTTCTGCTAATAATGTGGTAAGCGTATCGAAACCAACTACAGATGTATGAATATCTATTGTTCCATCAGTGGCTCCACAAGTAGAAGCATTAGTAATAGTAGCACTATCTATAGAAACTGTTTGTGGTTGATTAACAAATATACTGTCGGTAATACTACATCCACTAGCATCAGAAACAGTTACTGTGTACATTCCTCCACTTAAGTTATTTATAGTTTGTGTTGTAGCTCCTGTTGACCATAAAAAGTTAAATTGAGGCTGTCCTTGTAAATTGATAACACTCGCAGAACCATCATTTACACAACTGGCATCTATAGCAGAAAGAGAGAAATCTAATCTGGTTAAACAAGGATCTTCAAAAAATGAAGCACAAAAATTAGTTAAACAATGATTAAAAGTTCCTGAATTAATGGTTACAGCATTTTGTACAAACCCACTTCCAGCTCCAAAAACATTAGGACTATTAAATGCCGAAAGATAATTTCCACTTGCCGGCATAGCGTACAACCTACAATCGGAGGCTAACTGCAAAGCTTTATAAGAAGAACCTGTTGGTGAAACTTGAGTCATTGAGTTTTCAAAAGCAGTAACATTTGCTGCATTCAAATCAAACTGATAAATTCCACTTCCTTGTCGTGTTCCATATAAAATATTTCCATCAGGAGAAAATTCAAAAGACCCCATAAACGGACTAACAACTGCTTGCCATTTATGAGTTAATGCTCCTGTAGAGTTATCAAAATCATATACATTTAAATCAGGATGTGCAGTTACCAAAGCATTGCCTTGAGGCGACATGTACATACCATAAGAGTTCCAATTTATCATTGGACCTGTTGTAGATATTACCGGTACTGGATTTACACCTGCAGCTGTTACTTCATAAGCATGAAACTCATTGTACCCTTGATTTGAACTAGAAGTTGATGTAGGATGAATTTTTAAAACCACTATCCAATAACCAGTAGATGTAGCATTTCTTACAGCTACCAGTCTTTCTTGGGTTTTATCAGTAAGCATATTATTTTTGGTAATAACATCTCCATTACCCGCATTTAAAGTCATATCAACCTCATGCCATTGCAAACCATTAATACCATTATTTTCAAAAATAGCATCTGTGGTAAAAATAAAATACCTATCATTATTCCCCGGGTGTGGAACAATAACAGCAGCCTGAACAGAAGAAGGATTTCCTAATAATCCAGTTCCGTTAGGCATCACATTATTATTTCTATCCCAAACTGTTGTACCCTGTGTATAAAATTGAAGAACTCCATTAGTATCACTTATAGTAGCTGAACCTTCAAAAGCATTCATTGGACTACCACTAAAACTAACGGGTTGGCATGTAA
>CAMPHX010000083.1 GCA_946886085.1 uncultured Flavobacteriales bacterium
GTTGGCATACTTCACCAAATTGTCTAAGTCGGATATGTTCCAAGGTCGGAGTTTGAATTTCATTTTTATTCCTCTTTTACAATAAATTCAGATGTATTTAAATATTCTTTATTGTTTGCAAAAATAAATAAGCAGCTCCCATTTGCTATACTATCAATAATTTCTTTTGATAAATCAATTGGTAAAGCCGGACAGCCCCAACTTCTTCCAAGCCTGCCATGTTGCTTAATAAATGCTTGGCTAACATAAGATGCACCGTGAATTACTATTGACCTTTTTCGTGCATTATCATTTATTCCTTTTTCTAATCCATCTAACCTTAATGAATAACCATGTTTGCCATAATAAGTCTCAGCGGTAACAAAAAAACCTAAAGAACTCTCTAATGATTTTGGTTGGTTTGAAAAACTGTTGGCATAATTCTCTCCGGAGTTTTTTCCATGTGCTACCCAACTTGTAAAAATCAATTTCTTTTGCTCAAGATTGATTACAAAAAATCTTTTTTCTGTTGATGGTTTAGTAAAATCAATAATGGTGATGATTTTTTTCTTTTGTACCTTATCAATTTTATTATATCCGGATAAAGCAATGTTAAATAGATCTTTTGAAATGATTTTTTCCAATTGACAATCTTTCCACAACTGATCATAAGCAGAACCTGAATCAGGAGAATTCACTACTAAGTCATGTTGATTTTCAAGAAGAAAAAACGATAAAATGAATAAACTAAAAAATTTAAAGCTCATATTTTTAATCTGTTATAACAAATTACAGCTTGTGATATATTACTGGACTTATTCTTAAAAAAGCTTTTAATTAAACCTTGCTTTACTCTTAACACCACCAAATGGGTTAGGGTAAACGTATCTAAAAGCAATTTCATAAGCCCCTTGTCCGCCCGAAGCATCGTTTAAAGAAGAAGTATTCACATCATAACTAAAGGTAAGGTTGTAATTATCAATTTCAAAACAAAGCATGGCAACTAAAGCATCGTTCCAACGGTAAAATAAACCGCCACCCATAGCCATGCCCTTTACATTTTGCGTGTATTTAGATTCTTCTTTAAATTTATACAACACATTAGAACCAAACATTACTTCATTTATAGCTCCTTGTCGGGAGTAAAACAAGTAAGGCAATACCGTAAATTTAGGGCTTACACCAACAATAGCATTGGCATGCCAAATCCAACGGTAATGTAACTGATCGGCAAAAACATTCTGAAACTCAAAATCGGGTTTGGTTAAGTGGTGCATAGAAATACCACTGTTTATCAATAATTTTTTTCCCGAAAGGTAATTTTCATCATTTCTATAAGTCCAAACAATTCCGGAAGTATAATCGGTAGTACCAAATGATAGGTTATCGCTGCCATTACCCTCGTTGGAAGTAAGTGTAGAATTGTACTGAAAACCATCAAACTGGCTGCCCCACTTAAGCGAAGCAATAGAAGTAGAACGCTGAAAATAGCCACCCTGAACTCCTAAACCAAGCGTATTTTTATCATTAATATTTACATGATAAGCAACACTAAGGTTAGCTTGAGTGGTTTTGGTTTGCGATTCTCCGGCTTTATCATTAAAAAAGTAAACACCCCCGGCAAAATAGCCTTTTTTGCTACTGTTTTTAGGTTTAAAATTCATATCAAAACTAGCCATCATGGTATTAAAAGGAGTAGTCACACTTCCCCATTGGCTACGGTAGTTCAAAATTCCACGCATGGTATATTCAGCACCTGCATTAGCAGGATTTACCAACAAAGGGGTCATGTGGGTTTGACTTAAGTGAATATCCTGAGCAAAAACGCTGCTCGCAAAACACATCAATATGGGTAGTAGTAGTTTTTCCATTTCTTTTTAATAGCTAACTTCTTATTTAAAGATAGTAACATCTCCTTTCAACTCTATTTCTTCACCGTTAATTAACTTCGCTTGAACAGTATAAACGTAAACACCTGAGTTAAGATGAGTACCGTTATAAAATCCATCCCAACAACCATCAATATCCTCACTTTCGTAGATTAAAGCTCCCCAACGAGAATATACCCTAAACAATACTTCTGATAAACAGTTGCTATATACTTTTAAACAATCATTATTGCCATCACCATTGGGTGAGAAAGCATTGGGGACATAAACCTCTCCGCAAGTTTCATCAACATAAACCGTTACACAAGCTGAGTTAAAGCAACCGTCTTTTTGCGTTTGCACACAATAGGTAGTTGTTTCTCTTGGTGATGCTGTTGGATTAGGACAAGTTGTACAAGATAAGCTATCACTTGGTGTCCAAACAAAAGGCGGTGTGCCTTGAGCAAAAATAGGAGTAGATTGCCCCATCATTATAGTAGTGTCTGCATAAGCATTAATAGTTGGTAAAGGTTTTACTTGAACAGTGTAAGAAGTACTGTCAATACATCCGTTAGTGGTAACAACAACAGTGTATGTGGTAGTATCGTTTGGCATTACACTTATGGTAGAAGTAGTATCTGTGGTACTCCATAAATAAGAACCTCCATCTGTTGCCGTAAGTTGGGTAGTTTCACCATCACAAATAATGTCAATACCTGTAATGGTAGCTACCGGTTGAGGAATTAAATTTACCGTATGTTGAGCAGAATCAATACACCCAAAAGAACTTGTACCAACAACAGTATAAGTAGTGGTAACTGTTGGAGAAACAGTTATGGAAGTAGTGGTAGCACTGTTACTCCAAACATAAGAAGCAGCTCCTGTAGCGGTTAATGTTGCATTCGTTCCTAAACAAATAGAGTCATTTCCGGTAATACTAATAGTAGGTAGCGGATTTACAGTTACGGTAACGCTAGTAGAATCAAAACAACCATTAGCATTGGTAACAATTACACTATAAGTAGTGGTAGTTGTAGGAGTAACAGTAATTGCTGCTGTAGTAGCTGTGGTATTCCATAAATAACTATTTCCACCACTTGCGGTAAGAGTAGTAGAATCTCCCACACAAATAGTAGTATTCCCTGAAATAGTTGGAGTAGGCAAAGGATGAACAGTAACAGTAAAAGAAGCTGTATCTGTACAACCACCCACATCAACTGTTACCCAATATGTAGTAGTAGTTGTTGGAGAAACAATTAATGAATCTAAGGTAGAATTGTCATTCCAAGTATAAGTTCCACCACCAGAAGCATGTAAAACTAAACTTTCGCCTAAACAAATACTTGTATCGTTAGCGGTAATACTTGCCGTTGGTTGTGTCAATATCTGAACGGTCGTAGTGTCATAACCTACACAACCATTTGCATCAGTTCCTTCTACCCAATAAGTTGTTGGTGTGGTCGGGTTTACATTTCTAGGATTAGTAGTACTGTTATCATCCCAAACATAGGTATTTCCGCCTGATGCGGTTAATGTTGCAGTAGAACCATTACAAACGCTTACCGGATTACCATTGTTAATTTGAATAGTAGGATTCGGATTTACTGTAATGGTTTTTGTCATGGTTTGTTTATTACCACAAACTCCTTCCACAACTAAAGTATAAGTAGTGGTTGTAGATGGCTGAACAGTGATGTTTTGAGTGGTATCTCCACCCGGCATCCATAAATAGGAAGAAGCTAAATCAGGACCAAATAAAGTAGTGGTATCTCCATAGCAAATGGTTGGCCGTGGTACAACTATATCAGGAAATTGAATACCTGAGTTGGCAGTAATGGTATAGCTGCAAATATCACCGGCATAACCATCTATCATTAAGTAATAATCATTACCAATGGTTAGGTTGTTAGCAGTAATGGTAAAGTTGGTAGAACTTTCTTCAAAGTTAGATACAGGAGTAAAATTGCAACAATTTGTTGCCGCTTCAAAAATTTGCATTTGAATTCCCCCGGAAGGATAATTACCAATCCAACAATTACTAATGGCTACATTAAGAATAGCTGTTGTATTTCCTGCCGTAAATTTAATCCAAGAGTTATTATTAATCTGAACATCAAATAGTGGAGCGCCTGTTCCCCAAGGACCACCTTGCCCGAAAATACCACCGGTATTTGTTCCCGGAGTATAGGTGTAAGTAGGAGGGTCGTTTTGTTCTGCATTTCCACGCATATTACAAGGTCTATCTGGTGTATAAGCAGCACTAGTAGTTCCGCTATAACCATTTAAATCGCAAATATATAATGCTGTAGAGCAAAAATCATTTACAGGAGAAGCCACACAAATTCCAAAATCTCCTGTGGTTGTTCCAAATCCCCAATACCTAATATAATAAGTAGCTCCTGGAGTTAATCCTGTTGCAGAGATAAAAGGTTTAAAATCGTTTCCTGTTCCTGGATAGTTGTAATCGTCAGAACAAGCTATTTGTGTTAAACTGCCACAAGTTCCGCTATATAGCGCCATCACACCATCATTAATTCCAAAATTTAGTTGTGTAGTTATAGAAATTTGACCATTTGCAGGCACAACCACACTAAACCAAACATCAGCACTTCCTGCCCCAAATCCACCTTGCTGAGGAGCAGAACCACCCGCACAAGCTGATGGAGTAGGAGCTCCCATTGAAGCAGTAGCACCAACTGTTGAGAATTGTAAGAAATTACAATCTGAATTAACGGTAGGTAGAGCTATTGCATTACAAGGTTCATCATTAGTCGGTATTGGAGATGCAGAAGGCCCTGTTATACAGATGTCAAACGGATGTCCACCACCACCATAATAATCATAAACTCTAACAAAATAAATGTTTCCAGGAATTAACCCTACTGCATTTATCACTTCATTTCCATTCATAAACCCTGAATCTTCACATTGAATAGAACTAAGTGTTCCACAACCTGTTCCTGAGAATAATTCTAATACAGGATCCATAGATGAGGATGGATTTACAGTAATAGTTGCCGTTGAATTAACTGCTGTAAAACTAAACCAAACATCGTCATCAGCATTTCCTGTACATCCAACCATCGATTGTGTAGCACCAACTGATGTGGCACTTGTGTTTATACATGTAGTGTTTACCAATAAATTGATGGCATTTCCACAATTATCATTACTTGGAGCAGGAGGTGGGTTAGTAACACAAATAGTAAAAGTTCCAGAACCAGCACCTACGCCATAATGATAAACTCTTACTCTGTAGGTATTTCCTATGGTTAATCCTGTTGCGTTAATGGTTTCTGTTTGTCCTGTAAAACCTTGGTCCATACACGATATAGATACCAAAGAAGCACAAGTATTAGAAAATAGTTGCACCACAGGATCCATAGTAGCACTTGGAACGACAACAATTTGATGAGAGGTGTTAGTAGCTACAAATTGATACCAAACATCATCATCGGCATTTCCAACACAACCCGGGATATTTTGAGTCGCTCCAATAGTAGTTCCTGATGTAGGAGAAGAACAGTTAGCAGTAATATTTATAGAAGTGGCAAAAGAACAATTATCTGCCTGAGCAAAGACATTGTTGCTTAATGCTATAATAGTAAATAGTATAAATATTTTAAAGAATCTCATAAATCAAGGACTAAGGTTTAATAGTTTCAAATTTTATTTCTTTAGGCATTAAATTGTGCTGAGAAATAATTTTTTTCAAATCGGTAGGCTGAAATAGTATATCTCCTTCAGATTTTCTGGGTTTTTCTTTAACAATTACCACCAATTGACCCAATTGTTTTTCTTCTTTATATTTTACTTTAGCCTCAGAAACATTAATAAGTTGACTTACTTCTGTTTCTATTTGAGAAATGCTTGTGGTAGATAATTCTCCTGAAAAATCATAATAATACATGGTGGTTATTTCTTGTTGAGGGGTTGCTGTAGCTTGAGAAAACAAGTTGCCAGAACCAAAAATAAAGAGATGAATAAAAAGGACTAATGGGTTAAAAAATTTCATATCAATGATTTATAAATAATTAACAAAAGGGGAGGCAAATGTATAAAATTTTAACCATTGAAAGCAAATCTATTTTTAAACATAGTGTTAATTTAATGTTATTAGGTAGAGAGAAATAAGCTATGAGGAACTTTTGAATTATTATTTTAAGTACATATATTTTCTTTAAGCATACGCATAGAAGAAAATTGATAATATTTCAGATATGAAGGAGCATAATATAAAGTATAAAGGTGAAGCACATTGCATATCAAAGATAAGGAGTATAATATATAAATCAAAGGGAGCAGTACAATAAACAAATTAAAGATTCGAAAAAGATTAAAAAAAAGTAAGTTCACAATCAGGAGTTTAAGGGGGAGTGGGGATAAAAAGCAAAAAAAAGTAAAAAAAAGTTTTGGGAAAAGGAAAAGAGTTGTACTTTTGCAGCC
>CAMPHX010000084.1 GCA_946886085.1 uncultured Flavobacteriales bacterium
ATTTAAAGCTTTATTCTACGTTTTTTATTAACTCTAAAGCTTCCTCAACCGGAATAATAGTGCTATTTTTAAAGGCGACAACCGAAGGAGATTTAACACCCATTTCTTTCATTTCTAATTGAGTATTTAATGCAGATTTATAATCTAGTAAATTGCCAATAGTGTAAATTGTTTTATCTCCATCCACAAAATTTTCTATATTTCTGTCAGAAAGTTTTAATAAAACGGCTGCATCTTCATTGCTAATTTCATCTGTAAATTCTCCAATCTTCACTTTAAATACAATATTTAAACTTTCAGCAACCTGGCGTAATTCTTCATCAGTTTTTGGCTTTGAGGCTACTATCGGCTCTTCATTTGTAATAGTTGTTTCTTCATTTGTATTGGTTGTCTCTACTGTTTCGTTAGGTGCTTCATTGTTTTCATTCGTTGAAGATGAAGTATTAGAAGTAGTATTTTCATTTTCAACTGTTGATGTATTGTTTTCTGATGTATTATTGTTTGATGAAGCATTCTCATTAGTTACCTCAACCTCTGTTGTATTATTGTTTGCAGGAGTTGAGTTATTGCTACCCAACAATTCGTTAGCTTGAGCTACCGTAATTTTATTTCCGTTTTGATAAGCAATAATAAAGGCATCCGTAATTCCTAAGTTAACCGCTCTGTTTTTAGCTGTATTAGCATCATTAAGATTTTTATAGATACCGGATGTATACCTTATCAATCCATTAGCTGTTCTTTCGCTATTTAATGGCGTTAAGTTATTTAATTGATCAGCTGTAATTGGTTTAGAATAAACTCCAACTTGTATGGTATAGAAAACTCCTTCTATGTTTCTAACATCTTTAGAAATACCATCTTTAACTTCTTCTGTAGTTATTGGCGTATTATTATTGGTTGTTTGGTTATTGTTTGATGGTTGCTGATTGTTAGTTTGATTTGTATTGGTAAAAGAAATTTCTTCTTCTGTTGTTGGCGTTTCTGCTAACATAGCTCTGGCCTCATTAATGTTGATTCTTTTTCCATTAAAAAATGCCACAACAAACGCATCCGGATAACCCATTGTTCTAATTTCATTTTTAGCCATATTCGCCACATTAAATGTTTTGAATAAACCTGCTGTATAACGAGTAATTCCATTTCCGGCATCTTCAGCCATTAAAGGAGCAAAACCTTTATAATGATCTTGTGGAATTGGATTTCTGAATGCTCCAATTTGAACTTTAAACACCAAACCTTCAGGTAATTTAGGGTTTTTAGGTATTCTCTTATTTTCATTATAAGCAGATTCGTTTGGCGATGTAATAGCAAAAATAGATTCTGTTAATTCTTGTGGAATCTCATCGATATTAGCTATTGACTGCTGGTTATTAGTAGACTGTGGGTTATTGTTTGTTGTTTGTTGATTATTATTGTTGATTATTGATTCCTCAGCAATTATATCTTCTTCTGTATTATTAGTTTGCTGTTGATTGTTAGTCGTCTGTTGGTTGTTGTTAGTTGTTGTTTCCTCAGTAATTACATCTTCCTCAGTATTATTATTGGTTTGCTGCTGATTATTAGTCGTCTGTTGATTGTTGTTAGTTGTTGTTTCTTCAGCAAGTACATCTTCCTCAGTTTTGTTGTTAGCCTGCTGTCTTCTTTGGTTTTCAGGAAGGCTACTATTCACTTCTTTAGCATAATCAGCTAACATTTCATCAGAAGTATCATTGGTTTTTTCAAGAGCAACAAAGCCAAGAGCCGAATTTTCATCTTTATTAGCAACCATAGTGTTGGCTTTTCTGTTTTCTTCTAACGCTTGTTGTTCCTTAGCTGTAGCTTGTTCTCTAAGCTCTATTGCTTTTTGTTCATTTTGGGCAATCATGTCCTCCAACTTCTTCATTTGATTAGCCAATTTATTTTTATCAGCTTCGGTTGCAGCTGCTTGTTGCAAAGCTTGAAGTGCAACACCTAACTGTTTTTGATCATCAGCTTCTTCTTTGGCTTTATCGGCAGCAATATATTCCACTTGTGCTTCTTTTACCAACCTTCTAGAGCTTTGTTTTAACTCCTTGTATTCTTTAAATTCAGGTGTGTTGGTAATGGCTGCTTTTTCTTCCGGAGTAAGACTTTGAACATAACTTTCCTCTTCTGGTGTTAACACTGTTGCCACTAACTCTTTTCTTTGTGTAGCTAATTCTTCTAAATACAATTCCTCCTCTGCTTCCATTTCTTTCACTTCTGCATAAATCACTTCTGCTTCTTTAGCCTTTCTATCAGCTTCTTCTCTTTTTTGCTTGGCTTCTTCAACTAAGGCTTGTTTTTCTTTTCTGTTTTTAGTGTTTTCAGCCGTTTCATCAAGTTGCTTGGCTTCTTGATTTAATGTTATTGCTTCTTTTTCTAACTGAATAGCATCTTGTTTTCTCTCTTTTGATGGTAACTCTATGTTCTTAGGTTCATAAACCGTTACTTGTTGTTGATTGTTATTAGTTGACGACTTTCTATTGTTAATTGAAGCCTGATTATTGGTGGTTGTCTGTTGATTGTTATTGGTTATTATTGATTCCTCAGCAAGTACATCTTCCTCAGTATTGTTATTATTGGTTTGCTGGCTGTTATTGGTGGTTGTCTCTTCAGCAATTACATCTTCTTCTGTATTATTTTGATTATTGTTGGTTGCAGCTATTGATGAAGAAGTACTGATTTGCTCTAACAACCCAATGGCATTTTGTTGCTTTTCTATGGCTTCTTTTTCTAATTTAGCAGCCTCATCTAACAAGTCTTTTTTCTGTTTAAAATTGTTAGTAGCAACTGCTTGCTGACGAGCATCAGAAGCTTCATTAAACAAAGTAACCGACTCATCATTAAGCATTTCAGCCATAATGTAATTATTGTCTGTTGACTGTCCGCCTATGGATTTTAAAAGCGTATTTCCAGTAGTTTGGTTATCTTTAAATTCTGTTGAATTAGCTCTTTCGTACAAGGTTGCTATTTCAATTTCTTTATCGTTTGCTTGATTATTAATTTCTTCAGCTTCAGCTAATTTTTCTTCTTTTTCTGTTGTGTTTGCTGTTTTATACGCTTCATCCTCTGTATTATCGGCTTTTACTCTTAATGCATTGACTTCTTCTGTAAGTTCATCAACATTTGCAAGCATATTTTTAGCAGTAGTCGAGTTATAAGTTAAAGAGGAATTTTCCTTACTAACTTGGTTTTGTGATGTAGTGTTTGAAGTAGTCGTCTCATTTACTGCAACTTCATTGCTAGTCCCATTAGCAGCTATTGATTTAGCTGCTATAAGTTCTGTTTGGAAAGTATTTAATTGAGCAATTTGAGTTGATTTCTGCTCTTTTAAATCAGCAATTCTATTCTCAATAGTTGCTTTCTCATTTTCATCATCAGTAGCAATTAATCGCTCGTTCTGATAAGCTATTTCTTCATCTATAGCTTCAATCCAATTGGTAGTTACCGCAATTTGTTCTTCACTAATTTTAACTTTATTATCTGAACGTAACTCTAAATCTGCTAATTGATTTTCATATTCGGTAGCATAATCATTTACACTTCCATCATTGTTAATTGAAATGTTGTTGTATTGTCCAGTATTAACTTTTTGATTGGATGAAGTGGTGTTATTTTGATTGTTGTTACTGGTTTCATTGCTAGCCAACTCATTACTTTCAATATTATTTCCGGCAATTTTATTTTCGATATCTTCCACATAAGCCAATTCGTCTTCTGTAGCTGCCAATGCTTTTGCTTGAGTTAAAAATAAAGCTGTAAATTCTTGTTTATCTTGTAAATCAGAAGTTAATTCATCTAAATCTTCCTGAATTTCAGGAACTTCATTGGCATCTGCCTCAACTAATTCAATTTTCTTTAAGGTAATTTCTTGCTCAGTTGCATCAGCCCACTTATTATAAATCTCAGCTTTCTGAGCAAATAGTTTAGCTGTTTGTTCATCAGCTGGAAGTTGCTCTAATTCTTCTAAAAACTGAGCGTTGTAATCAATAACATTTCCATCTTTATCTATAATAGAAGTTTCGTACTTTTTAGTGCTTGTTTTTGAAGTTGTAGTTGTATTAGTATTGTTGTTGTTATTATCTGTTACTATATTTTGAGTAGAAGTAGTAGTATTATTGGTTTCGTTTTGAAGTGCTAAGTTAGTTTGCAAATCAATTTCTTCTTCTTTTTGCTGTTTTAATGTCTCTAATTGAGTAATTATTTTTGAAAGCTCTTCTTTTTCTCCAACAGTTGTTGCACTGTTTTTCAAGCTATTTTTTATCTCAATATCTTCTTCAATAGCTGCTATCCATTGTTTGTTAATATCCACTATTGCTGTCGGATTATTTTCGTTCTCATCCACCTGATTGGCGTATTGTGTATTGTAATCAATTAAATTTCCATTATCATCAATAATTTCGTAATCATCTTTCATGGCTACTAAACTACTAGAAGTAGCACTTGTGCTTGTTGATGAACTAGTAGTAGCAGGATAATAACCTAAAACCCCTTCTTCTTCAAAAAACTTAATATTACTTTCTGTGGCAAGAATTGCTTCATTAGCAAGCGTTGGAGATTTTGTAGTTTGTTTTTTTGCTGCATCAATAACATTTGCTAATAGGTTCGCTTCATTTTTAGCTTTATCAAATTCTTGTTTTGCTAATAATTCTTTTGCTTTAGATTTTTCTATCTGAAATTCTAAATCTTCTAAATCTATTTTATAAGTAGCTAATTGGTCTTGTAAAGCTTCTTTATCTTTAGACTTTTTAGTTTCCTCAATTTGAGATTCAATAGCTGCAATAGATTTTTCTAATTCTAATTTTCTATTGGTATATCCAATTACTATATCTCTTTGTTTTTGGTAATCGGCTTTGGCAGTTTTAAGGTTTTCATCGGCTAATTTAGTTTCTACCTCAACCGCTGAGTTTTCAAAATAAGCAGCATTCTCAATTTTTTCTATCTCTGTCATTATTAACTCTGCTTCGCTCCTATTTCCTGAACTTATTACTGCTTCTAATTTTTGTTGATATTCCAACAACTTAGGTTTGTCAGAATTTCTTTCAACAGCTTCATTTTGGGTTACTCTTGCCAATTTTAACGCTAACGATGCTGAATTTACATCTTCAGCAACCACATCTTTATTTTTAGTATCCTGATTGTATTGATTTTTAGCTTCATTAGTTTTTGTAGCAGCATAATTAAAATAGAAATCTTTTTCTTCTTCAGACTTTTCAGTTTTCTGAAGCATGTCTTCTATTTTTTTATTGGCAACCGTTTTTAATTTATCATCAGAGTAATCGGCATATTCAGAATCTGATGTTTCGTTAGCTGCCAATGTTGACGAACCATCATTAATAGATTTTAAAGCATCTTCTTCAGAGATATTTACATCTAGCTTAGCTTGTTGTTTCAATAAATTCTGAACAATAATTGGGTTAGAAATATCAAATTCATCTTCTTGGTCAAACAGGTTTTTAATTACTAACTTCTCATTATCTCCTGTTCCTACCAACAATAATTCTTGTTTTAAGAGTTTAAACTCTGTCATTTTAGGCAATTCAATAATTGCAGAGTGAATTGGTGCATCATTAGTGGTTTCAACAATCAATTTATATTTTTTCTCATCGGCAGGAAAAGTCAATAAATATTCTCCACTGTTTTCATCTGTATTATAAACACCGTATTTGGTATTATCCATCGCGTCTACAATAGAAATTGTAGCGTTTTTAAGTGATGGATTTTCTTCAGAAACAAACAACCCTTTAATAATAGGATTATGAAGCGGTTCAGGTTCTACCTTAACCTTATAAACGGTAAGTTCATTTTGTTTACTTGCTCTTGAAGATGCAAAATATGCCAACTGATTATCAATATCACTAATATATAAAATATCATCATCAGGCGTGTTAATAGGAAAATCTAAATTTACCGGAGTTGACCAAGTAGCAGAAGCATCATTATAAATAGATTTAAAAATATCATAACCTCCCATGCTGTTATGTCCTTTAGAAGAAAAATAAAGTGTTTTTCCATCAGGATGAAGAAAAGCATAATCTTCATCATAAGGCGTATTAATTATATCTCCTAAACTAATTGGATCAGAAAACTGATTAATCCCAATTTTTTCAATCTTATAAATGTCTTTATTAGAACCTTTGTCTCCGTAAGAAGAAAACACAACCACATTTAAGT
>CAMPHX010000085.1 GCA_946886085.1 uncultured Flavobacteriales bacterium
ATATTACCAAATACTACTTATACGGAGATACAGTAATTTCTTCGGTAACATATAAAAAAGTATATAGAAGAACTGGATATAAAAATGCTTGCTTTGATACTATAATTAGTTACACCCCATTTATCTTATACGCTGCTTTGCGAGATGATTCATTAAACAAAAAAGTATATACTATACTTTTTCAAAACCAAAATGGAACACCATGTCTAACTAATCAGGAATTTATGTTATACGATTTTGATTTACAAGTTGGAGACTCCATTAAAACAAATGATTGGTGTATTTTATCTGTCAATGAAGAAATAATTTCTATCAACTATACAACAACATTTTCTGTCCCTAATGTTAAAAATTTTGAATTGGGTAATAATTTAAATGGTCTTTACTTATATGAAGGAATAGGTTCTTTTTTAGGTTTATATGAAATGATTTGGATAAGTGTTAGTGGAGTACAACAAGTTTTGGTTGATTATTGTAGAGGAAGTTGTGATTTAATTACCACTATTAATGAAAAAAGTAAGCTACAAGAACAAGTAAGTGTTTATCCTAATCCATCTATAAACTACTTTGAGATTAAAAACACTACGGAAATACCTTTAGAATATGTAGTTTACTCAATTGATGGAAAACAAACTCAAACAGGAATTATAAATTCATCAACTAAAAAAATTTACGTGCCAACTCAAAAAGGAATTTACTACCTAAAATTAATGGATATTAAAACTAAACAGTCTGAATTTTATAAACTTTTAAAAATGTAACCCCCATGAAAACACTAAAGAAATTAATACTACTATTTGGCACTTTCTTATTATTCTTTTCGACAGGATACAGCCAAAATGCTATAGATAAAAATGGAAGTTATTCCGATTTTTACGATTTTTTAGATCAATATTTTAACGATCCGCTATATCAACCTTCTAATTTTGAAGGAGGATTAGATAATTATTTACGTAATACACATAAATTAGTAGGAGGAAGCTTGCATCCAAGTGGAGATTTTTCAATAGCGGCAGGAGCCATGATTAGTTATGCATCTAATTTTTCTATTTCAAGCTCGTCTTATAATCCAAATTGGATATCTTTAGGTCCTCATGACGATACTAATTTACCACTTAATAATCAAAGTGGTGTAGGTCAAATCCATAGGTTAGAGTTCGATCCTAATTACGATGGTTTAACAAATCAAACTTTATATGCGGCCTCTGGATTTGGTGGTTTATGGAAAAGTGAAGATAATGGTCTTAATTGGGAGTCAATGAATACAGATACACAACTACCAATCAGTTCAGTTTCAGGAATAGCTATTAATCCACTTAATCCAAATAATATTTTTATAAGTACTGGGGATGGTGATGGTGGATTTGGTTTAAGGTTTATAAACAATAGTGGTGTACCTAATCCTGTTCCAACGGTTGGAGTGTACAGAACTTTTGATGGAGGGCAAACATGGGAAGATATAAATAACGGATTACTGTCTAATTTTTCGTTAGGAGGGATAATAAGAGAAATAAAAATTAATCCTATCAATCCTGACGAAGTAATATTGGCTAGTTCTTCTGGAATAATAAAAACCAACAATGCCACTAGTGCAACTCCAACATGGAATATTGAATTTACTGGAATAGGTACTTTAACTGATACTGAATTTAGAGGAATAGAATATAAACCTAACGATCCTTCTATAATTTATGCAAGTGGAACTGACATTTATAAATTTGATGGTTTTACGTGGAGTTCTATGACAGGAGCAGGCACAGGTCTTAATTTTAGTGTGTTACCCAATTCTTTTACTCCTGTTAGGATAAATGTTGCCGTAACGCCTGCCGATCCAAATATTTTGTATGCTTACATATATGGTACTGAAAATACCAATAATAGTAAAGTATATGTTTATATTTATAAAAATAACACATGGACACAACTTTATCAGGCAAATGGAACTAGTGCTTCTACAGTCGATTTTAAATTAAACTGGTTAGGAATAGCCGTTTCACCTGTAAATCCAAATGAATATTATTTTGGTTATACAATAGTTTCTGGATCAGAAGATTACTTAACCGTTCCTACACATAACATTTCTAGTTACTTTGGATCTTTTGGAATACATCCCGATGTTCATGTATTAAAATTTCAACCAAATGTAATTAATCCAGGTTTGTTTGCAGGAACGCATGGTGGAGTTAATTTTTTACCTGCACCAAGCGATCCTAACCCAGTTAATAGATGGCAAAGAAAATATAAGGGATTAGCCGCAACTTTAATTTGGACTTTTGATAATTCTGAATATGACAAAAGAAAATTAATTGGAAAACAAGATTTAGGATTTAGCTACCTAAACCCTGCTAATAACAACTGGGAGACAATCACAGGAGGAGACGGTTATGGAGCAAGAATTGATGATGAAAATCCTGATGATGCATATATTAAGGGAAATTTTGCTTTCCAAAAAAGAAATTTATCGACAAACTCAGTTATTGGGAATGAATTTAGTCTATTACCAATAGATTATTTTGAAAACGTAAAATCATTAACAGGAACTACTTTTCCAATGTTAAATCATCCAACCAATGGTCAATTATATTTTGGATTTACAGAATTATACAAAAGAAAAAAAAGAAGTATATCATCAGGTGATACCCCTAGTGACATTTGGCAAATAGAATCTGATGTATATAAAGTATCAGGACATCAAGCTCAATGGCAAAGAGATGTTTCAGAATTTGCAATTGCAGCTTCTAATACAGATTATATTTACATTGTTACATCAGGTTCAGATAATGGGTTTAATGGTCCGTTAAGTAGTTGGCAACTCAATCCAATTTTATTAAGAACAACAACAGGTGGCTGTAATGGAAATCCGTTAGCTAATTGTTTCACAGACATAACTACTAATTTACCCAATATTTATCAAGGAGCTACTGACTACCCTGTAATTACTGGTATAGCTGTTAATCCATCAGATGAAAAAGAATTATGGGTTACATTTGCAGGATATGATCCAACTTTAAAAGTGTGGCATTCAACTGATGCTGGTGATACATGGTCAAATTTTGACCCTAATGGAGTCCTGCCTAATTTATCAGTTAATGGTATTGTATATCAAGAAGGCACAAATGGTATTTTATATATAGGAACTGATGTTGGAGTTTATGTTAAAGAAGGAAGTACAAATGATTGGGAAAAATATGGAGATTTTCCAAATGTAAGAGTAACTGAATTAAAAATAAATTCATGCAAAGGTAAATTAGATGTAGCAACCTACGGAAGAGGTCTATGGCAAGGGGATTTATTGCCAAGCAATGGAATTGTTTCAAGTGGTAGAATAGTAAATTCATCCGAAACATGGACAGGTAATAAAAGTATGAAAAGTAACTTAACTATTAAGAGTGGAGCAACTTTAACCTTATTAAATGGAATTTTAAATATGCCTAAAAATGGCAAAATCATCATCGAAAAAGGAGCACGCCTAATTGTAAATGGAGCTACCATAACCAATTTATGTGGGGAAATGTGGGGAGGTATTGAAGTGAGAGGAGATATGAATCTTAGTCAATACATTTCTGGAGCTCAGGGAGTATTAGACATTTTGAACAATTCAACTATTGAAAATGCTCGTTTTGCAGTCCATACCAGTGAACACGATATAAACAATAATTATATATGGGGTACGTTTGGGGGAATTGTACGAGTAAGAGATAGTCATTTCAAGAACAATTATCATGGAATTGATTTTGGACCTTATCAAAATTTTAATCCTTTTACTAATGCTCCTGCTAATGATTTAAGCTTTGTCAATAATACTACATTTACATGGGATGATAATGGAAATATGGTAGATTTGGGAATATTGCCTTATTCTCATATTGGTATGTGGAATAGTCATGGCATTCAGCTTAGAGGAAATAAATTTAGAAATGATGCTAGTATCACTACTTATTCTGTATTAGATAGAGGTAGAGGAATTGTTAGTTTTGATGCTGAATTTAGATTAGACAGAAGGTGTACGAGTTTAACATTTCCATGTTCGAGTTACGACAATAGCACCTTTAATAATTTAACTTATGGCATACAAGCAGAAAATAGCAACGCATTTAACAGCTTTGTTGTCAACTATGCCGATTTTGTAAATTGCCTCAGGGGTGCATATCTTAAAAATGTAGATTATGCAGAAATTGTAAACAGTACTTTTGATATTGCTGAAGAATTTTTTGGCAGCCCTTCTTATGGTATTTATTTAGACAATTGTAGCGGCTATGAAATTGAAGAAAATAACTTTTTTACTACTGCCGGAAATGCCACTTACGGTATTTATACCAAAGCTTCTGGGACAACTGCCAACGAAATTTACAACAACCAATTAAATAATCTCAAAATTGCCAACCAAACCGAAGGAGTAAATGGTCTGGTTACTCCAACTACTAGTGATGGTTTAGTTTTCCGCTGCAACCAAAACAGTAACACAAGTACTGCCGATATTGCCGTTACTACAGGAGTAGTAAACAAAAACCAAGGCAATTGTGGTAATGACCAAAGTCCTGCCAACAATCTATTTGCAGGAACTGCAACCAATGATATTTGGTTAAACTCCTCCATGCCTTTTATGGATTACTACCATAGCTCTGGTAATGCACAGTTGGTTCCTGCTAATAACTTTCCATTTGGTGCGGTAATCACACAACAATGTGTAGGAAGTTTCAATCAATCCTTAAACTGTCCATCACGCCAGCAAATAATTAATAATCCAACAGGTTTATTAGGCAACTTAAGCACTTTAAGGACACAGCAACAAACATTAACCGATGTAATTGATAATGGTAATACTAAAGCTCTTGTCGATTTAATTAACAGTGCTGCTCCCGATTGGCAAATCAAAAATGAATTAATGGCAGCATCTCCTTATTTGTCGGAACAAGTGTTGGTGGCTATGTTATTAAAATCGCCTGCTTTACCAGACTGGGTGGTGCAACAAGTGCTGTATGCCAACACTCCATTAACGGATAAGGTTTTTATTACGATGCTTCAACGAATTCCTGCATTATCTAACCATATTGTCCATCACTTAGCTTTAGAAAGCAGTCCTTTAAGTAACGAGGAACAAATAGCACTAATAAAACGTGTTCCTGCTTTACCAGATTGGGTAATTACGCCAGTAATGGTAGATAACAGCCCGTTGTTTGATGAAGTACTTATTACCTTAATGGAAAGAACACCAAAAATAGCTGATTGGAGTATTAGAAACATTTTTGTACGAAATGCCCCATTATCTAACGAAGTTAATGAAGTATTGGACAATCAAGGGTATCCTAATTGGTTAATTAACAACATCAACAACAGTCCATTTATAGCAGGTGATGCTATAGAAAAACCTCAACCACTTTCACCATTGTTGGAACAATACAATGAAATAGGTGCTGTTAATCATAAAATTCAATTAACCGAAAATGAATTATTCCGAACTTATTTACATGACACCACAGGCACTTATGGATTAAATGATGTACTTGCTTATTTAAAACAACAAAATCATAACAATGATGATGAAGCAACTTGCTGTGCTAAAAAATTATCGTGTGCATTAATCAAAAATAAAGAACATCAAGAAGCTCAAAACACCATAGATTCATTAAGACAAGACAGTACATTAACTGATTTTTGTGACTTCCATACAGCTCTTAATGACTTGGGACAAGCAACACCTGGCACCATTGATAGTATTACCAATGCGGCCATTACACAAACCATTGAAAGTGTGGCTAACTCTTCTTTTGCAGGTAAAGAAAAGGCAGGTGCTGAGGCACTATTACAGTTTGCGGGATTAGATAATTTTTCGGAAACTTTTGAACCATTAAATGCTAATTTAAGAACCAAATCAACTGATGGTAAACCTGCTCCGGGAACGATTGTGCTTATTGGGAAAAATGTGTATGATGAATATTTTAAAATATACCCTAATCCTAACACTGGAAATTTTTATGTAGAATATAAAATTCAGGAAACTAATCAAGCGTATTTTATATTTACTGACATCTCAGGTAAGGAACTATGGAGAAAACCTTTTAATGATAAGAAAGGTGTTTTAACTATAAAAGAAGATATTCAGCCAGGCATTTACTTATATCAGATTGTAATTAATAATACGGTATTTGATAG
>CAMPHX010000086.1 GCA_946886085.1 uncultured Flavobacteriales bacterium
AATTTGCAAAGAGTTTTTCTCTAATGCAAAAAGTAGCAAAACATATCACCGGATTTTTAATGGCATTGGTAATTCTATTTGCATCCTTGCAAGTGAGTGTTTCCAAAATGACCTGTTATATTGCCAATGATACGTTTTATAGCTTAGGTGAATTTGAAGATTGTAAACCCAAATCTGATTGTGAGTTAAGCAATAAATGCTGTGATTTTGATAAAATCACGTTTGATTACAATGTAAATTCCACCGTTAATTTTCAAGATATCAGCGTATCAAAAATTACTTTGTTAGTGGTTAATGAGCTTCCTCAAGCCATTAAAACACCTGTTATACAACCAACTTTTCTTACTTTTTTTCATAAGCTGCCGCCACCATTAAGTGGTTACGACTTACTCAAAGTTATTCAGGTATTTAGATTATAGAATTATTACACTTGGCTGCTACTTATTGCAGTATAAATCAATAGTGTATACATCTTAATAATCTAATTTTTATGAAAAATCATCTTATAATTGTTATCTGTTTGCTGCTCAATGTTGCCGTAGGGTTTTCTCAAAACCTTAAGGGAAATGTATTTGAAATGCACAACGGAGAACACAAAATGCCCATTCCGGGTGCTAATGTATATTGGCTAAATGCCGATAAAGGGACATTTACAGAAGCAGATGGAACTTTTGAAATAGCAGCTCCGGAAACTTTTCCTGCCACTTTGATAGTTAGTTTTGTGGGCTACCAAGCCGACAGTACGGTTTTAAAAAGTATTCCTAATAAACCCTTAAATATTGAGCTGAAAAGCAATGTGGATTTAAAGGAATTTGAGGTGGTGGAAAAAGAAGCCACTACCAAAATTGATATTGTAAATCCTTTATTGGTAGAAAAATTAAATAAACAAGAGTTTGAAAAAGCCGCTTGTTGCAATATTTCCGAAAGTTTTGAAACCAATGCAACGGTTGATGTAAACTTTACGGATGCCGTTTCCGGGACTAAAAAAATTCAAATGTTGGGTTTGGATGGTATTTATACTCAAATTCAGGCAGAGAATTTACCGTTAATTAGAGGCTTATCGTCAGCTTATGGATTAACTTTTGTACCCGGAACTTGGGCAGAATCGATTCAAATTATTAAAGGAGCAGGTTCGGTAGTTAATGGTTACGAATCTATTACAGGTCAGATTAATATTGAAATGCTTAAGCCTGATGAATCAGAAAATTTATTTGTAAATGTTTACGGAAACGAAAAAGGTAGAATGGAATTAAATATTCATGGAGCTCAAAAATTGAGTGAAAAATGGAGTACGATGTCGCTTGCTCACGTTAGTAATCAGTCGGTAGAGTGGGATATGAATGATGATAGTTTTTTGGATATGCCGATAAAAACGCAATATAATTTTTTCAACAGATGGAAATATAGAGGTAAAAAATTTATGTCTCAATTTGGTTTTAGAGGGGTTTATGATGAGTTGGAAGCAGGTCAAAACCGAATTACGAATGAAAACAGGCTGTTTAAAATTGGTGTAACCACCAAACAGTTTGAAGTGTTTAATAAAAATGGATTTCTCTTTCCTGAAAAGAAATACAAGAGCATAGGTATTATTCAGAATTTTAAATACCACAGTCACCAATCGAATTATGGCGATAAAAAATTTAATGGAGAACAAACAAGTTGGTATTTCAATTCTATTTATCAAACTATTATAGGCAATACACACAACACCATTAAATTTGGGGGAAGTATGCAGTACGACTTGTATGATAAAAACTATAACGATTCGCTTTTTGGTAGAGAAGAAGTGGTGCCAGGAGCTTTTGCAGAATATACTTATACCGGAAATAAAAGTGCATTGGTATTGGGGGCAAGAGGAGATTACCACAATATGTATGGAGCTTTTTTTACACCAAGATTGCATTATAAATATAATTTTACACAGCTTTCGGCTTGGAGATTTTCTATAGGGAGAGGTTTTAGAACAGCTAATCCGTTTATTGAAAGTGCTAGTGTTATGGCAAGCTCAAGAAATGTGGTAACTGAAGAATTAAATCCTGAAATAGCATGGAACTACGGAACGAGTTTAACTCATAATTTTGAGTTGTTTAAAAAAGAAATGACTTTTAGTACCGATTATTATTATACCGACTTTGAAAATCAAGTAGTAATCGATATGGAAAATCCTAACGAAGTAGCATTTTATAATTTGGATGGGAAATCGTTTTCTCATAGTTTACAAGTGGAACTTCATGTTAGAATTACCGAACAGTTGGAGTTAAGAACTGCGTATAAGTTTTACGATATTCAAACCGATTATAAAAGTGGGCGAAAAACGAAACCATTGGTGCCTACCAATAGAGCTTTTATGAATATTGCTTATGCCACTAATTTCGATAAATGGAAGTTTGATCTTACGGGACAGTGGTTTGGAACGAGCAGGTTACCAAGTACCGAAACTAATCCGGCAGACTATCAAATTCCGTCAAGGTCGTTATCTTATTTTATGTTTAATGGGCAAGTAACCCGAGCATTTAAGCATTTTGAAGTGTATGTTGGAGTAGAAAACTTGACTAATTTTACGCAAGACAACCCGATTATTGCGGCTAATGATCCTTTTGGCTCTAATTTTGACGCTTCTTTAATATGGGGTTCTATAAATGGTAGAATTACCTATGCAGGAATCAGGTATAAATTCAATAAATTATAAACTTAATTAAATCTAAAATGTATTTAGAAAAGTTTTTTAACTCACCCCCAAGTTATCTTGCGATAACTTTTTCCCTCTCTTCTGAAGAGAGGGGGTTAGGGGGGAGAGTAGAGAACAAAGTTTTTTACAGATGCATAATTCAAACAATAAATTATAAACTATAAAAATTAAATCTCATGAAAAATTTATTTGTACTACTATTAGTAAGCGTTTTTAGCTTTTCTGTAAATGATGTAAAAGCACAAGACACTAAAAAAACAGCAATAATAAAAATTAAAACATCGGCTCAGTGCGATATGTGTAAAGAACGATTAGAAAAAGCTTTTGCTTATGAAAAAGGAGTAAAAAAATCGGAATTAGATGTTGAAACAGCTGTGTTTACGATAGAATATAATCCAAAGAAAACTACTCCGGAAAAGCTAAAAGAAGCAGTAACTAAAGTAGGTTATGATGCAGATGACCTTCCGGCAAACGAAAAAGCTTATGAGCAACTTCCTGCTTGTTGCCAAAAAGGCGGACATAAATAGAGTCTGTCCATAAAGCCCGTTTACTTCGTTATTCTCATCTCAAAAACCAGTCATTTACTTTAGTAAACTCCTGATTTTTAATATTTCGAAAGCCTCGTACTCGAAACTTTATGACTCAGCCTCTCGACTTTATGGACAGACATTAAATAAGGAGTAAATATTTTTGTTATTTTTATAATACGAAAGGAACCTATAAAAATAGACATCTATGAGAAATGCTTTTATAATTGTAATGCTATTATGTACAACCTTGGGGTTTGCTCAAGAAAAGCAATCGTTAGAGACCATTGAGCCGCAAACTACTTATGAGAATATACATGTTGAGCCAATTTATGAAAATGAACATGCTTCTTATTATCTTATTTGGATAAAGCAAAGTGTAACATCGCACAAACATGTTGAGCATACCGAAAACATTACCGTTATTGATGGAGCAGGAATAATGACAGTTGGCGAACAGCAATTTGAAATCAAGAAAGGTGATTTTTTTATTATCCCTAAAGATACGTTTCATTCGCTAAAAGTAACATCAGAAGCTCCCGTAAAAGTGCTTTCTGTGCAAATGCCTAAGTTTAATAAAGAAGATAGGATTTTTGAAGAAGAATAGTTGTTAGATAAATCCCCATAGGAGGAATAGGGAGCTTTTACTCTACAATAATAATCCCCAATTTATCAGAAAGTTGAGCTTTAATTTGCTCTAACAGCATAATTTTTTGGATGATTTTTATTTGATTTTCATCATCAACTCCTTTAAGTTCTTCTTGCGTTTTTTTGATGAGGTGTTTTACTTTACATAGTTTAAAAGCATGCACAGAGTTGATAACAGCTATTTCGAGTTGGTTGTTTTCTGTGTTTACAGTAATGTTGTGTTTTCCCCAATCGTTTAATTCATATTTTGTTGAAAGTAAATTAATTGCAGTATCTTTTATGGCATTATCTTCATGTTGAATTAACGTTTGTTGAGACATTATTTGCTCATCTTTAAGATGGGTGTTGTAGAGTAAAAAAATATCTTGGTAAACAGGAGTTGTAAATTCAATTTCATCACCAAGCAAAGAATGAACGATATAAGTAACAACAGGAATTTCTCGTGTTTCTTCTTTTTCTTCTTGTATTACTTTAACTTTAATATTTTTATCGGCATAACTAATCAGTAAACGAATAATTTCTCTTTCCCAGTTTAATAAATCTGTATTGGTAGCATCTTTTTTCTCCGTTGGGGTAAAAGATTGGTAATCGGTTTCGGTAATTGTTTCCTCCGAGATGGAAGATTGTTTTGTATATTTTTTACGGAGTATTTTATTGATTTCGTTGATAAGAGCCTGCTCGGGAATTTCTAACAACACACTACATTCTTTGGTGTAAACCGCTCTTTTAATTTGGTCGGGAATAAGTGCAATACTACTTACAATGTCTTTAATAAGTTCAGCTCGTTTTATAGGATCTTTACCCGATTCTTCTAATAAAACGCTTATTTTAAATTGAATAAAATCTTGAGCTTTTTCTCCAATATATTCTTTTAGCTCTTCAGTAGTAGCTTTTTTAGCATACGAATCTGGATCTTCTCCATCAGGAAAAAGCACCACTTTTACATTCATTCCTTCCTGCAAAATCATGTCAATTCCTCTAAAAGATGCTTTAATTCCGGCAATATCACCATCATAAAGTATGGTAATGTTTTTAGTGTAGCGGCTAATTAACCTAATTTGTCCTTCAGTAAGAGAAGTTCCGGAAGATGCCACCACATTTTCTACTCCGGTTTGAGATAAAGAAATTACATCGGTATACCCTTCTACTAAAAAACAATTATCTTCCTGTGTAATGCTTTTTTTGGCAAAATAAATTCCATAAAGTACATTACTCTTATCGTAAATTTCGGATTCAGGAGAGTTAATATACTTTGCTGCTTTTTTATCGTTGGTTAATATTCTTCCGCCAAAACCTAATACTCTACCAGAGAGGTTGTGTATAGGAAACATTACTCGACCTTTAAATCGGTCAAATTTTTTATTTTCTTTAACTATGGTTAGCCCCGATTTTTCTAAATATTTAATATCGTAACCTGCGTTTTGGGCTTCATCCGTAAAGGCAGTCCATTCATCAGGACTATAACCTAACTGAAATTTTTCTATGGTTTCGGGCGTAAAACCTCTTTCTTCAAAATAACTTAAACCTATAGCTTTGCCTTTGTCGGTATTAAGCAGTTCGTTAGCAAAATATTTGGCAGCAAAATTAGAAACGATGTAAAGGCTTTCTTTTTCGTTGGCAGCCTGTATTTGAGCATCACTTTGCTCTTCAACTTCAACTTCAATTTGGTATTTGTCGGCTAGGTACTTAAGCGCTTCAGGGTAAGTATAATGCTCGTGCTCCATTATAAAATTTACGGAGTTTCCGGCTTTTCCGCATCCAAAACATTTATAAATTCCTTTAGCAGGAGACACCGTAAAAGAGGGAGTTTTTTCGTTGTGAAAAGGGCAATTACCCAAATAATTTGCACCTCTTTTTTTAAGCGTAACAAAGTCGCCTACAACATCTTCAATAATGCAGGCGTTAAAAATTTCATCTATGGTATCCTTTGGAATCATTACGTTTTAATCAAATTTTTTTTCGCTATTCAAACTTCCGTCTTTACTGTAAAATTTCCACACTCCTGATTCTTTTCCATCGGTATAAAAGCCTTCATAAAGTTTATTGCCATTTTCATGGTAAACGGTGGTAAATCCATTTCTTACTCCATTTACAAACTCTCCTTCACTTTGTTTTTTGCCCGATTTAAAATAAGCCACCCAAACACCATGTCTGAGGTTGTTTGTTATAGGTCCTTTCATTTTTAATTCCCCGGTTGGGAATAAAATCTTTTCTTCAATTTTAATTTCCTCCTGATTTTCGTTGAGTTTATAAACACCAACTACTTTAGGAG
>CAMPHX010000087.1 GCA_946886085.1 uncultured Flavobacteriales bacterium
TTCCTGTATTTCTTTTGGCAAAACAGAAAAAACAAACAACAACTAAGTTCTATTTTTATGGGAGGAGCAACAATGGTAATTGTCTCAGCTGTTTTATTGCTTCCTTATATTATGTCGTTTATTGAATTTGCTCCTTACTTCAATAGGTTATCAAAATTACCTTACGATAAATTCTTACTTTCCAATCCATTTACCTTTATAGATTATATTTCTTTTCTTTTTCCTTATGGTGTTATCAGTGATTCAGAGATGTTTAAAGGAACCGATTTATCGCTCAGAAATGCTTATATTGGTATAGTTGGGCTATTTTTCTTTATCATGGGACTTCTCAATCATTACACCAATAAAAAAGTATTATCACTTACTTTTTTAACTTTAGTGTTTTTAATTATTGCCATGGGAAGCAACACCTTTGTGTATCAGTTGCTTTATCATTTGCCGGGTTTTGGAGTGTTCAGACATCCATCATTTTTTAGAACGTATGCACTGTTTGCTATGCTAATAGTTGCTGCTTATGGTTTAAAAAACTTCCTACAAACACCAAAATTAACTGGAAAAAATAAATACATAGTCTACTTATTCGGAGCACTTATTTTACTCGCAGGTTTGGCATCTCTAACAAAAACTTCTACCAATGAAATTAGCACTAACATCTCCAATTTATTAAATTTAACAGAGTTTTCAACCAACTTTTTAGCCACTCACATAGTGATTAATATTTCTCTTTTGTTATTGATTAGTGTGTTTGTTTTTCTGCTTAAAAAAAGTTTGAAACTTTCTGTTTTTGCTGCACTTTTTACATTTGCTTTTTTGGATTTAGGCATGCAAACACAACTTTCTTTCCCAAGTACAATTTCCTACCCTTATGCGTATAGTAATTTTAAAACCTATTTTGATGAATTACCCAACGAAATCAATCAAAAAGATAATGAAAAGCCATTAAAATATTTTGACGAACATCAAGGATTAAGCTATACGCAAGGAATATGGAAAAACATGTCCACTTTTAACAAAACCATTTCTTATGTAGGGTATAATCCTTTTCAGTTTAGTACTTACGAAAATGCTACAAGAAATAAGTCACTTGATTTTAATATTCAAAATCCGATATTTTTCTTTGCTAAAAAAGAAAAACAAATCAACGACAGTCTTCAAAGTGGTTTAATTTGGGGTGCTCCACAGCTTTATGAATTTCAACCTGAAAAAACAAACATTGAAAACAGTTATATTGGTTACAATGAATTTAAAGCTACACTCGAAAATAACGCTGAAACGCCACAATGGTTGTTGCTAAATCAAAACTATCATCACAGTTGGAAAGCTTATTTTAATGACAAAATGCTGGACATACAACCTTTAAACGATCATATTATAGGAGTTGTAATCCCTGCTAAAAGTAAAGGTGAAATACATTTTACCTATTCCTCTAATTTAATGATTTACTATGCGTTGATAAGTATTTTAGGGTATATTTTGATAGCTATTTTTGTAATAAAGAAATTTTTGTTAGACCATAAATAGAAAAGCATTAATTAAGTGATATTTTTGCAATCCTTTAAGGCTCCGTAGCTCAACTGAATTACTTGGATTTAGTTGAACTACTCCTCAAATTGGCTCCGTAGCTCAACTGAATAGAGCATCAGATTTCGGCTCTGAGGGTTGGGGGTTTGAATCCCTCCGGGGTCACGAATAAAACCACAAAAAAGTGGAACGAAGCGAGTTTTCAAAACGAAAGCTCGTTTTTGTTTTTGAAAGTGAGTGGATGTTCCTTTTGTGGTTTTTCAAAGCGGAGCTTTCCGGGATCATGTAATAATCCCTCCGGGGTCACAAAAAAAGAAGCACCAATTTTAATTAGTGCTTCTTTTTTTTATCTCTTCAAATTTTTCTCATAAATTTTTACCCAATCTGCTACACTCATTTTTTGAACCAATTCGCTTAATAGTTCAAAAGGGATATTTTCTGGTTTTTTAAACCTTATGCAACTTTTCCCCATGTCTAATTTGGTTTTACAATACTTAGGATAGTTGGTGGTAAACCAACTTAATAATTTTTCATCAGCATAAAGTCCCATGTGGTAAAAACCTATATGATTTTTTTGTGAAGCTAATCCCATAAAAGGCAATGGTTGTTTAGGATCGCAATGGTATCCGTTTGGATAAATACTATGAGGAACAACATAACCTAACATGCCGTAACTTACCACCTCTTCAAAACCTTTTGGCAATACTTTTTTTATGGTATTTCTAAATTCCTGAATAACTTCTTTTCTGTCTTCAGGAAGTTTTTCTATATATTCATAAGGAGTTATAGCTTGTATTTGCATATAGCTTTATTTTTTAAGGTATTTCCAATTTCTTACTTTTCCTTCGCTCATCCACTCAATAGCTGTTGCTAAACGTTGGTCTCTGGTTTTTTCAATTTTGGCTTCAGTAACCCATTCTACATATTCCTTTTTGTTAGTATAACTAAAATTTTCAAAAATTGTTAAGGCATTTTTGTTCGTTTTTAACGCTTTTATAAAATAATCTGGAATGTCTAATATTTTAGTTGTTGCTTTTTTAGGAGGTAACTTCACACCATCATCATTAAGTTTTTTTGCCTGAACTATCAGCCGTAAAATTATTTTATCAGCAGGTAAATCATTCAAAGAGGTAATTTTTCCGAAATGCCCCATAGCATTACCACCATCGGTAGCTCTTGGTTGCAAAACCCCATTAGTATCTTTTAAAAATTCTCCTTTCCAAAAATTAAAAACTACGTGTTGTTTAAATGCAGCTATGTTGCACAAAGGTCCTTTGTAGTCGAAAAAAGGCATGCCCCACTTAATAGTTTCCTCAACTTCTGGTATTGCTTGATGAATTAACTTTCGTAAATGATTTAAAATAGGTTGAGCAAATTCTTGAGATTTTGCCACATAAGCATCAATTCTATTATCAGTATTCTTCATTATAGAATATTTTTAAGAAAAGAAAAAAGGAGTTAACTATTTACTGCCCTAGCAAATACTGCATTTCAAACAGTTTTAATTGAGTTTCAAACAGTTTTAAACGGATATTTAACAACTCATCATCTTCGTTGTTCTTTTTGCTTTTTTTATCACTTTTTTTAGACAATAAACTTTGTTTAATGTTGTCATCATTAGAAGATGTAGCTTTTTCTTTATCTTTTTTCTCAGGTTTTTCTCTTTTCTTTGGAGCATCATCAGCTGTTCGGTTGAAATTGTAAGTTAACCCTATACCAATATAACTATATTTATCATAAGCCGTCCAATCTCTTCTAAAGGCATCAATTCTATCAGTAAATGTACTTGTTTGCGTAATGTCTAAATGGATGTCAATTTTGTAGTTAAATTTATAATTTACGGTCAATCCATAAGGAATCGTAAAAGTTTTTGCTCTAGCAACTTTATCACTTAGAGTTTTTTGAGCTAAATCTTCTGTAGCTTCTACTTCAACCCAGCCTTCGTAGTCTTTTGTTCCGAAAGTTTTGGTGTCATACAAACGGCTTCTGTACCACATTGTACCAACTCCAACCTGAGCATATAAATAAAAACGATTGTATTCATTTTTCTTAAATAAGACCTTATTTAAGAAGTATCTTACCTGAAAAGAAAGGTCGAAAAACTGATTTTCGAAAGAAACAAATGAAGATTGTTTTCCCGGTTGTCTAATTCCTATTAGACTTCCTCTTTGGTAGTTAATTTGAGCTCCTAAGCCCCATTTAATTTCTCTAGCAATAGTAGCTTTAAATCCTGCAGTTATGTGCTCGTTAAATTGACTTGGTCGCGGAAAAAGTTTATATGCAGCAATATCTCCAAAGTAAACATTCATACCAGCAGAAAGTGTTATTGATGCACCATCAAAAACAACTCCCAAACTTTTGTCTCCATCAGATTCTGAGGCATCCTCATCTTCGGTTGAAGTAGTTTTTTCATCCTCAACTGTTGGTGTTTCTGTTGGAGTTTGAGCAATTGTAAAACATGAAAAAATGCCTACAAACAAACTGATAAGAAGTATTTTTTTTATCATAAGTATTAATTTTTGAAATCTAAAAAACCAATTTCAAAGTTATTTTCAGCCACATTAATTAACAAATATAGTGTTTTATTCAAAATATCAAGCTAATTTAAAAACTTTTTTAGTTTAGCTAATGGCTATTAATTAATGCTTTGTATCTTTGAGTAATGAGTACAGCTGTTTTTAAAATCATTTTTTGTGTAATTATTACCTTATTTTCCTTTGGTATAGCTAAGGCTCAGTTCATTTCTATAGCAGATTATGATAACAAAGCTCAAGCTTATGCCATACTTTCTGCTCAATATGCTAAATTGGCTTATTTACAAGCTAGAAAAATGGAGCTTAATACTAATCCAAAAACTTATTGCGATACCGGAAGAGTTAGTAATTTAATTGCCTTAGAATATGCCGATAGTGCCTTATACTTTGCTCATGATTCATCAAAAAAAGGAATAGAAATTATGCAACGAGCAATTAGCTATCAACTTAATGCAAATAAATTTTTCACTCACTTTTCTAATAAAAAAAGACTTTTTAATCAAAAATCACTTGTTTTTGCTTTAGGAAATGCCATTGATGATGCTTATTTAGCTTCTTTACTTTTTGATAATCAAAAAAATGAAGAAGAAATTTTAGCCGAAAACAAAGAAAGACAAATAACTAGAATTGAAACTGACGAATTTTCTTTTGTGACGATTAAAGAAATTTATGGGAATAGACTTACAGAATTAACTAATGAAATTAATGCGTTGGAAAAACAAAAATCTACCAAAACAGATGACGAACTTGTAATTATTGAAAATACCATTGAACAACTTAAAGAGGAGGAAAACAAGTTAAAAGAAAAAATAGCAACCAGTTCCGACAAACTATTAACCATACAAAGTGAGTTGAGTGAAGAGATGCTAAACATTGTTGATGAAGCTATTTTTACTACTGAAAAAATAGGATTTTATAATGAACAAGTTCCTATCCCTAAAAATCCGGAAATGCCAGAAGGATTGGTATTTCGTATTCAGATAGGTTTTTTCAAAAAAGAATTACCCGAAGCGCATTTTGATGGTATTTTCCCATTAGCTTCGGAGCAAATTGACAATACTTATTTTAGATATATTGCAGGTAGTTTTCCTACTTACGAAGCTGCAAAACGATCATTACAAAAAATAAATGATAAAGGTTATTCCGATGCATTTATTGTAGCTTATTTTAATGGAAAGAAAATTTCTATTAGTGAAGCGTTGAGTAAATAAAACTCTTAGTTGATTGTTTTACAATCTGCAATCAAATACTACTGTTCCAAATTGGTAACCCATCTAATATTATTCAATATTAATAAGTTAGTATTGATAGGAGCATTTCCACCTTTAACGGCAAAAACTACATCTAACATTTGCATGTAACGTTTATCAAAATCTTCTAAAGACACTGTAATTTGTTGAAATGAAGCAGTATCTAAAGCCGAAGTAAACACACTCAAAGGGGCACTATGTCTGTATTGTTCACAATGATTTCCTCCAGGATTTGCTTGATTTCCATAAATCATTAACCCAAAATCGTTAAATCCTGCATTATAAGCATCAGGATGAAGCATAGCATCAAATTGTAAATAACCCTTTTTAAATTCAACAGCACTTCTTTGGTTTAGTAATTTTATTACTAAAGCATATTCACCTAAAGAATCTGAATTTACTAACAAATAAGTATCTCCTGTAATAGTAGTGTCCGCAGGAACATAAGTAGTATCTGGTGGAGTTACGTTATTATCAATTATAGTATCGGCAGGAACAATAGTAGTATCCGGATTCATAAAAATGTTATATTCATTAGTCATACAAGCTCCAACACTAAAAGAGCCTGTAGCAGGATTTCCCCAGTACCCCAAAGCGTTATTGGAATATATTGTAAATGAAGAATCTAAGTATTCACAAGTTCCATCATCTTCTTTAGCCAAGACATTATAATTGGTAGCTTCAGGATCTGTACAACCTTTTCTATCTTCATCTCCACAAGATGAAAAAACAGTTATTACTAGTAATGATATTACTATAAAAAATTTACTCAAATGTTGCATACTTGTATCTAATTCATAAGGTGAATAACAAACAAATATAC
>CAMPHX010000088.1 GCA_946886085.1 uncultured Flavobacteriales bacterium
GTTAAAGCACATAGGGTTCCTGCAAGTATATCAATTATATAATGATGAAATGAGTATACAGCTGCAAACCAAATTCCCATTAAAAAGAGGGCAAATATAATAATTCCTAAACGTAATTTTTGTTTAATTCCAAAGAATAAAACAATTATTGGATAAGCAGAGTGTAGTGACGGCATAGCCGCAAATACGTTCGCATTTTTTTCATATAAAGAGCGGAATACGTCTATCCCAAAAAAGGAATCGAAACGAAGTAATCCGGCAGCATTTCCTGGTGTGTCGTGAATAATTTGTGTTCCATACTCATGAAAATACCACGGTGGAGCTGCGGGATAACTGTAATAAACTACAAAGCCTAATAAATTAATGAATAAAAAGGCAGCTAAAAACTGAATTAACAACTCTTTATTTTTATAAAATAAATACAAAGCAAATAGCAATGGAATAGGCACCCAGTTGATATAGAAAAATCCACTAAGCACATCTAAAAACGCAGAATTATTGGTTAAAAAATATTCATTTGGAGTTACTAATTGGTCATTTAATTCTATTCCAAATAATTCTTTTTCTAGTAAATAAGGTTCTTCAATGTAAATGGTGTTGAATTCATAATTAGGAAAAACCCGCATAGAATCATAAATAACCCAATAGATAATAAAAATAAAAAATGCAGAGACTAATTTTCTGGAATAGGCATGGGTTAAATAACCACCTAAAACAATAAAAAGTAAGGCAAAATGGTCACTTCTTATTCCTACAAAAAAATAAACCCATAAAAAATAGAGAAGGCAAATGGCAAGTAACGTTAAGGTTTTTCTTAATCTCAAAGTGATAAATTATTCTTCTTTGTTTACTATTTTTTCGTAGAGTGGCTTACCGGTTTTAATATCTTTTCCAAAAACTTCTACAGTAAAAATTTTAGGCAATATACTTACATGTTCGGCAGTTACAAAAACTTTTTCAATACGGGCAGGTTTTTTATTTATCATGGTTGCCACTTCCGGAGAACCATTTTTATCTTGAGTAATAACAAAATTCATATCTTTAAGAGATACGAGCGAAAAAACATAAGTGTTTTTTCTGTCTTTTAAAGGTTTAGCCTTTACTCCATAACCAAAAGTTTTTTCAACAGCCTTTAACTCTTTTTTATGACCACCTTCTTGATATCTTCTCCAAAAAACGATAACAGGTTCTTTTGGATCTAATTTTCCTTCAGAATTAATATTAGCAGTATAAACAACTGTATTAGTATTATAACTTTTTTGAATGTAGAAAAGCATCTTTTCATCTTTAGGAACAGGGTAGCCTTCAAATACTTTAATGCGAGTTTGATAGTTATCATCATTAAAAATGAAAGAAGTCATTATCAAGAAAAGAAAGGGGTAAGTTAAGCTAAACTTTTTTTGCATTGTTATAAATTTTCTTTTTTTGATAATTCTACTCTACAATGATTGAGCCGTTGTATCGCAGTTATGTTAGAGAGTACTGCAACAAATGTTACCGGTAAGGTAAAGATAGTAATGTTTTCAAAAACAATAAGAGGTGATTTAGCTATTTTAAGTGGCTCTATCGTGTCAAAAAAGAAATAGAAAATACCACAAAACATGGCTGAAGCACCAATAGTAACTACTCTGGCCGGACGTTGCATCATGCCTACACTACAATCAATTCCTAAACCTTCGGCACGAGCTCTAGTGTAACTAACCATCATAGAACCAATAAGTGCTACAAAAGCAAATAAAGAACTTAAGAAAAAACTGTGAGCTACCAAGTAATAACAAATACCAAGAAACATAACCATTTCGCTGTACCTATCTAAAACAGAATCGTATAAAGCTCCAAATTTACTCGACATATTACCAACCCTTGCTAATCTGCCATCAATCATGTCAAACAAACCGGCAATTAAAATGGTAAATCCACCCCAACCAACATAACTCATATCGGTACGATCGGCATATTTAGCTCCAATAATAAAAATAACAGCAGCCAACATATTTAAAACCAATCCGAAAGAGGTAATCATGTTGGGGGTAACGCCAAGCTTAACCAGTAAGTTAATTAGCGGATTAATAATAGTATAAATTACTTTTTGAGCTTTAATTTCTTCTGCCATTTTTATCTTATGAGAATCTTCAATTAGATAAGCAAAAGTAAAAAAGTTTTTGTTACTATTTTTTATTTATGAAAAGTTAAGAGAGTTTGTATTAATTCAAGAGTTAATGTACTTAAGCACTTTCCTTATTTTGCGGTTAAAATAAATAGTAAAGTACAAACAAAATTTATTTTTCAATTCTCAAATATAACACTTTGCTGTTGTTAATCTTTAACGTAATTTTACGGCTCAATTTTTAATTTTTTTATTAATGAGCATCAACAATAAATACAATCCTACTGATATTGAAAAGAAATGGTACGACTACTGGATGAAAAACGATTTTTTCAGCTCAGTTCCGGATGAAAGAGAGCCTTATACCATTGTAATTCCTCCACCAAACGTAACCGGAGTTTTACACATGGGGCACATGCTTAACAATACCATTCAGGATGTATTAATACGTAGAGCCAGAATGTTGGGCTACAATGCTTGTTGGGTGCCGGGTACCGACCATGCTTCTATTGCTACAGAAACTAAAGTAGTAAACCTGTTGAGAGAGCAAGGAATTAATAAAAGAGACATTGGCAGAGAAAAGTTTTTAGAACATGCTTTTGAGTGGAAAGAAAAATACGGAGGTATTATTTTAGACCAATTAAAACGTTTGGGAGCAAGCTGCGATTGGAAGAGAACACGTTTTACTATGGAACCTAAATTATCTGATGCGGTAATTCAATCTTTTGTAGAGTTGTATAATAAAGGTTATGTTTATAAAGATTGGAAAATAGTAAACTGGGATCCTAAAGCTCAAACAACACTATCTAATGAAGAAGTTATCCGTAAGGAAGTAAATTCTAACTTATATTATGTAAAGTATAAAATTGTTGGTGAAGAAGGCTATGTAACTGTTGCAACAACTCGTCCCGAAACCATTATGGGTGATGTAGCTATTTGTGTACATCCGAAAGACGATAGGTATTTTCATTTACATGGAAAAAAAGTAATTGTTCCTATGGTAAATCGTGAAGTACCTATTATTTGCGATGATTATATTGACAGGGAATTTGGTACGGGAATGCTAAAGGTTACTCCGGCTCATGATACTAACGATTATGAAATCGGATTAAGACACGGTTTAGATGTGATAGATACGTTTAATGACGATGGCACCATTAGCGAAGCAGCAGGTGTTTTTGTTGGTGAGGACAGATTCGTTGTTCGTAAAAAAGCGGCTGCTTTGTTGCAAGAACAAGGTTTGTTGGAAAAAACGGAACAAATTACCAATAATGTTGGTTATTCAGAAAGAAACCCTGATACGGTGATAGAGCCAAAGTTATCCTTACAATGGTTTGTGAAGATGGATGAAATGGTAAAACCAGCGTTGAAACATGTAATGAATGATGATATTCAGTTGTTTCCGGCTAAGTTTAAAAATGTTTACCAACATTGGTTAGAAAATATTAGAGATTGGCCTATTTCTCGTCAATTGTGGTGGGGACAGCAAATTCCGGCTTTTTATTACAATGAGCAAAAAGATTTTGTAGTAGCAACTACTAAGGCAGAAGCTTTGCAACTAGCTAAAGAAAAATCAGGTAATAACAACCTAACAGAAAAGGATTTAATTCAAGATGAAGATGTGTTAGATACCTGGTTTTCATCATGGTTGTGGCCCATCTCTGTTTTTGATGGTTTTGAAGAAAATTCACCGGATTTCGATTATTATTATCCTACCAATGTATTGGTAACAGGTTGGGATATTATTTTCTTTTGGGTAGCACGAATGATTTTTGCAGGTTATGAATTTAAAAATGAAAAACCATTTAAAGATGTTTATTTTACCGGAATGGTAAGAGATAAGCAAGGCAGAAAGATGAGTAAATCCTTAGGGAATTCTCCTGATGCGTTGGGACTAATTGATATGTATGGAGCCGATGGTGTTCGTTTTGGAATGTTATCGTGTGCTGCAGCGGGGAATGATTTGTTGTTTGATGAAGCACTTTGTGAGCAAGGTAGTAAATTTTCTACCAAAATGTGGAATGCTTTCCGCTTAGTAAAAGGGTGGGAGGTAGATACTACCATAGAACAACCCGAAAGTGCCAAAATTGCTATCGCTTGGTTTGAATCAAAAATGAATGAAACCCTAGAAGCTATTAATGATAACTTTTCAAAATACCGTTTGTCGGATGCGTTGATGAGTACGTATAAACTGATTTGGAATGACTTCTGTTCATGGTATTTAGAAAGTGTTAAACCTGATTACCAACAACCTATAGATGCAGCAACATTAAAAGTTACCATTACTTATTTTGAGCAGTTACTGAAAATATTACATCCATTTATGCCTTTTGTTACCGAAGAGTTGTGGCAAAATTTAGAAGAAAGAAAAGATGGAGAAACCATTATGTTATTAGCTTTTCCTGAAGCAGGAACTACAGATAAAGCTTTATTGTCGGCATTTGACTATGCTACTAATGTAATTACTGAAATTAGAAATTTTCGTAAAACTAAAAACATAGCGAATAAAGACCGGTTGGAATTAATGGTTAAGAAAAATGAAACGATTAATGTAGCTTTAGATAACATTATTTCTAAACTAACTAACCTTTCTAAATTAGAATATGTTAATAACAAAATTGAAGGAGCTTATTCTTTTGTAGTAAAATCTAACGAATATTTTATACCTTTGGTAGGGAATGTAGATGTGGATGCTGAGCTAGAAAAAATTAAAGCAGAACTGGAATATGCTAAAGGTTTGCTTGCCATTGTAGATAAAAAATTAGCCAACGAAAAGTGTGTTAATGGAGCACCGGAGCAAGTTGTGGTAGCAGAAAAAAAGAAAAAAGCTGATGCTGAAGCAAAAATTAAAGTGCTAGAAGAACAATTAATGAGTTTAAAATAAATATAATTTAATAATTAAATAACCATGGGAAAAACAGGAATTTGGATAGATTCTAAAAATGCTTATATCGTTAGCCTTTCAGGTAGCGAAGCTAATTTATCAATTGTATCTTCAGGTATTGAAGGAGTAACCAGAATTGATGGGGAAGGAAAAGAATACGGTAGATTTGGAGATCAATACACAACGATGGAAAACAAGCAGGAAAATAAAAAAATGCATGAAATTGCTGATTATTTAGAAGAAGTAATTGAAAAAGTTAAATCTGCTGACGAAATAGTTGTTTTTGGTCCTGCACAAATGAAAATTGAGTTGGAGAAACAAATAAAAGAAAATCAACCCTTAGCTAAAAAATTATTGGAAGTTGTTAGTGCAGATAGCATGACAGAAAATCAAATTATTGCTTGGGTAAAAGATTACTATAAGGCGTAATCACAATTTTATTGCTTAATTAGGTACTAAGAATGCTCAGAACAGCCATAAATGTCACTGGGGATTTAACCCTTTGCGTCTTGTTTGAAAGTTGGTTGAAATAAATTTTACAACTTTAGCGTGTTCTTACTTTTTTGCACTCAATACTACTACAGGTATTAACATTTCATCTAACGAAATTCCTCCATGCTGAAAAGTATCTTTGTAATAATTCACATAATGATTGTAGTTATTGGGGTAAGCAAAAAAGTAATCATCTTTAGCGAAAACAAACGACTGACTAACGTTTACTTTTGGTAAATGAACTTCTTCAGGATTTTTAACGGCAAAAACCTCTTTTTCCTGATATTGTAAGCTTTTTCCTTGCTTATACCTCAAATTGGTATTGGTATCTTTGTCTCCAACTATTTTTGAAGCTTCTTTCACTCTTATAGAACCGTGATCGGTTGTTATCACCAATTTTCCGCCACGAGCAGCAATTTCTTTTAAAATATCTAATAAAGTAGAATGTTCAAACCAAGATTTAACTACAGAACGATATGCAGCTTCATCTGTTGCTAATTCTTTTACAATTTCGGTATCTGTTCTGGCATGAGAAAGCATATCCACAAAATTGTAAACAATAATATTTAGATGTGCATTAAACATAGATGGAACTTCTCTTAATACTTTATTCCCGTAACTTACATTCTGTAC
>CAMPHX010000089.1 GCA_946886085.1 uncultured Flavobacteriales bacterium
CTTCTGATAATAACACAATTTTTTGTGTTATCTATTTTTGCTCAAAACCTAGTTACACCAGGCGGACAAAAAATTGAAAACTTACTTCAACTTATCAACTACGCTTATGTTGATTCTACAGATGATGAAAAAATAACCGAAGCAGCCATTGTTGCTTTGTTAAAAGAATTAGACCCTCACTCTGTTTATATCCCTGAAAAAGAACTCAAAAAGATGAACGAACCTTTAATCGGAAATTTTGAAGGTGTAGGGATTCAGTTCAATATTTTACACGACACACTTATAGTCGTATCTCCTATTCCCGGTGGTCCATCCGAAAAAGTAGGCATTCAGGCAGGCGATAAAATTATTGAAGTAGATAAAGAAAATATTGCCGGAATTGGTCTTCAAAACAGTGATGTGCAAGATAAACTGAGAGGTAAAAAAGGTACTAAAGTAACTGTTGCTGTTAAACGTAGAGGAGAAAAAGACTTATTAAAATTTACCATTACCAGAGATGAAATTCCGATTTTTAGTGTAGATGCTTCTTATATGGTTGATGATGAAATCGGCTACATAAAAATAAATCGTTTTGCCAATAAAACCATTGACGAATTTAGAGATGGGTTAAAAAAACTGAAGCAAAAAAATGTAAAACATTTAATATTAGACTTAAGAGGAAATGGCGGAGGTTACCTAAAATCAGCTATTCAACTGGCTGATGAATTTCTTGATGAAAATAAGTTAATTGTTTACACCGAAGGATTAAAAAGTCCGAAACAAGAATATTTTACCACAGAAAAAGGTGGTTTTGAAAAAGGTAAATTGGTCATTCTTATTGATGAAGGATCTGCATCAGCTTCCGAAATTGTTAGCGGTGCTATTCAAGATTTTGACAGAGGATTAATTGTAGGCAGAAGATCTTTTGGTAAAGGATTGGTTCAAAAACCATTTTCTTTAATAGACGGTTCTGCTGTTAGATTAACCATTGCAAGGTATTACACGCCTTCAGGCAGAAGTATTCAACGACCTTATGATGAAGGCAAGGAAGAATACTACAAAGAGCTTACAAGAAGATACGAACATGGAGAATTAGTTACTGAAGACAGTATTGCATTTCCTGATTCCTTAAAATTTACTACCCTAAACAGTAAAAGAACAGTTTATGGTGGCGGAGGCATCATGCCTGATGTATTTGTTTCTATAGATACCAGCATGATTTCTGATTACTTGAGTAAAGTTACCAGAGAAGGCTTGGTAAATGAATTTGCATTGGAATACACACAAGATAACAGAGAAAAGCTAATGGCAACTTACCCTACTGTAAGCGATTTTAAAAATAACTTTGATGCAGAAAAAGAGTTGCTAACAGCATTTGTTGACTTTGCCGCAAAAAATGAAGTAGAAAAAAATGAAGAACAAATCAATACCTCAAAAACTTTTTTACTTACCCGATTAAAAGCAATTGTTGCCCGAAACATGTGGGATAGCTCAGCCTATTATCAAGTTATTAGCGATATAGATAATGCCTTATTAAAAGCGGTTGAAGAAATAAAAAGTGATACCTTTAAAAAAGAAAAATTAGTTTATAAATAGTTTTGTAAATTTGTCATCACATTAAAAATAAAAAATAACTAACTATGAAAGAAAATTTGAAAGTTGCCTTATTGGGCGTAATTGCTTTAACCTTAATTGTAGATACCTTCTTTATGGACGACAGACCGGCAAGAAGAGATTATAATGCTTCTGAAAGCATTGCCACCTCTCCATCAGTAACCACTAATACGGGTAATGTAAATGATTTGAATCCTATTAATCCAATGTCTCCTACTCCAACTAACGAACCAGCTCCGGCAGCACCTGTTTTATCAGAAACGAGAGCTAAAACCTCTGTTCAGTTTGCTGAAAACAGCCATAACTTTGGAAAGATTAAACAAGATTCTAAGCACACTAAAATTTTCAAATTTACCAATACAGGTAAAGAGCCTTTAATTATTGAAAATGCTACAGGAAGCTGCGGATGTACTGTTCCTCAATTCCCTAAAGAGCCCATTAAACCGGGAGCAACAGGAGAAATTGTAGTAGAATACAGCCCTGGAAAACAACAAGGTGCTCAAACAAAAACAGTTACCATTACTGCTAATACAGACCCTATTATTACTACACTTAACATCTCTGCAGATGTGGAAGTAGTTCAGTAATACCAACAAGATATTCTATACAAAAAGAGGCTGTCACAAAAATTGTGACAGCCTCTTTTTGTTATAATTCAATTCTTAACCTTACTTTTTTACCATTTTTTTAGTAGCGATAAGTTTACCATCAGCAATAAGTGAGTAGGTGTAAATTCCTTTTTCAAGGTTTTCACCATACACAGTAAGTGTTCCTTTACCACGTTCGTTAATGTTTACTTCATTAATAATTCTACCGCTCATATCATAGAATAATAACTTAGCATTCAACACATCATCAGGAATAACAAAATTAATTTGTGTACTTTCCGCAAAAGGATTAGGCAAATTTTGGTCTAATACAATAGCAGTTGAGTTTTCCAAGGTAATGGTTTGAGTACTTATTTTATTACCATTTCCTCCGCCATTGTTATTACAGATACCAATATTATCAATACAAGCTTCTAAGGCAGCTAATCTATCTTCTAAATCAGTATTAATAGAATCTTGAGTAGCAACGAAAACATTCATACTATCAATCTGATTTTGTTGCTCTTTAATTGCTTCAATTAATAAAGCGTTAATACGAGCATAATCCATTGTATAGGCATCAAGTATAGAGTCATACGTTACTACTTCTGTTAAAACAGTATCAACATTTTGAGCTATTAATCCAACTTGTCTGTTAGTAGAAAAATTCATATTCGGAAAATTAGCTGTCTGATAATCGTAATAAACGCCATTTAGGTTTTTAACTTTATTTAAAGCATTAGTTATAGGCAATATATTAGTTTTGAATTTTGCATCTGAAGGTCCTACAAAACCTGTTGATGCGTAAACAGAACCATTTACTTCTAAAATCTCTCCTGTATTAAAAACAGCACAAACATCTGGCTCAATATTGCCCGCTGCATTATTAGCTGCATTAAAACCTATACTAACAACTCCACCACTTTGAGGTACACTTATGGCAATATTTTGCGAACCATCAACATTTAAATCGGTTTCAAACCAAGCTGCAACTGTTCTGCATGTTGCTAAATCTATGGTTGTTCCTGAGTTGTGAACATACATTCCTAAAGAACTATTATTGGTTGGCGGAGATGTGTCATCTGTGTTCAACACATAAGCTCCTGTTGTTCCTGCATCTGTAGTGGCTTGTAAAACATGTAGTTTCCCTGCTAGTGGATTTAAACAATTGGTTCCTATGCCTACATTGTTTTGCTGCATAGTTCCTCCGTTTCCTGTAAAATGAAAGTCGAAATTGTTTAATTGAATTTCGCTGTTTCCTGTTAGCTGAGAAGGTGTAGCACTTCCACAAATACTACCAAAACCACCACCGGTAAGACTAGTAGCATCTACCCAATGTACTCGATTATTGTCAGTTGGGTCTATAGCAAGTAGCTGTATTAATGTATTGTCTTGGGTAACTTGTCTAATTCTCAAATCGCCATCTATATCTAATTTAGCATTAATAGGATTAGCAATGTTAACAGGAGTAGTCCAATCACCTATTCCCATCATACCATAATTTGGCGCTAATAATGTGGTGGCTAATTTAGGGTCGAACCGAGCTACTTCTAACCCATTATTACTTGTTGCAGGAGCATTTCCGGGTATGGTACTTGTAGTGGTTTCTGTAAAGATAAACCTCAAATTATCTGAACCGGTTAATGGATTATTACCTCCATTATCTCCCCAATTGATAATAGCATCAAAGCGGTCGTTGCCTTCATTTTTTAAACCTACATACATGTTATCCGTTCCATTGCCGGTAAAAGTTCCTATATCCATCCAGTTTCTCCAACCATCTGTTGAGGTTGGTGTTAAGCCCGATAATCCTGTATTATAACCCAAATGCAGCAAACTTAACGGACGAGTTACAGGACTATTAGGGTTATGACTAATGGCAACACGGGTTAAATTAGCAGCTAAGTTACCCGGGTTATTAATACCAAAACCACCGCCAGCTAAATTGGTTGGGGCATTAATGGAGGTAATACGCATACGTTCTAAAGTATTGCCGTTATTAAAGTTTACCACATTGGTGTTACTTGCTGTGGAAAATAGCAAATGCCTTGTTTCCTGATTGTAAATTAAGGCATTTCCATTGATGTTGGGATTGATATTTCCATGAATTCCTATACGTAAACCGTCATTAGCAGTTTCAGCTGTTCCTGAACCGGCAACAACATTCCGATTAGTATATTGCGTATAAACCGAACGCATATTGGTTAAGCTAAGGTGTTGTAAGGAGGCTGGACGAACATATAGTACATTATCTGTACCAAAGGTATTTCCTAAACCAAATTCTCCTGTTCCTGTAAATCGAGCAATATGTAACCCATCTAAATCAGCAGGATTGATTAGGTTGTTTGAAATAACATTATTGCCTGCACCAACAGAAGTAAACCTAAAAACCATATCATCCGGTCCCGGGAAACCGTTATTTCCATTATCACTCCAAACAATAGCTGTTTCTGTAATGTCTGTACCATTACCTACTTTACGAATACCAAAATAAGACATATCATCATTATCTGTTAGTGTTATGCCCGTTTGCATCCAAGGTCTATAACCGCTGCTTTGTACAAAAGTTCCGTTTCTTCCGTTTAGGTGCAGCATAGAATAAGCTCCTTCAGTTGCGTTATTAAAAAGATTAGCTGCATAAGTTTGGCTGTAACCTAATAGTAAGTAGCCTTCTCTGTTACCAGCAAAACCGTTAACATTATAAGCCAAACTACCATTTAATTTGCTTCTAGCTATACCGTTGGTGTAAGTGTAAATGGGACTGTTCCAACCAGCACCAGTCCCAAAAATATTAAATCCATTTCCAGCTGTATTCCCTCCTTTTCTCCAAAAAGTTCCTCCACCAGCTCCACCAGTTGGTGGTAGTTGTGCATAAGCAACACTTCCTAATAAAAGTGTCGCAATTAAAATTTTTATTTTTTTCATTGTGTTAAAGTTTAATCACCTTAACAATTGTACAAAACCTTTATGTGTTTCTTCTTTGGTTGTTATGATATAGTAATAGGTTCCGTCTGGTACTTCTGAACCACTTGTAGTTCTTCCGTTCCAATAAGCTTCATTGTTGTTACTCTCAAACAACTTCTGCCCCCACCGATTAAATATCATCATATTTTCATAAGGAAAATTTAATTGAAACAAATCGTTATTATCATCATTATTAGGAGTAAATATATTAGGTATTAGAATCTCTGTAGGAAATTCTATTAATTCAAATCCATCTATATAATAATATACTCCAAAAGATGCCCCAGAAGCAAAAGGATTGATTCTAAGTGTATCAATATTATTAGTGTCAGAATAATAACCAATAGTGATATACTCCTCACCTCCTTTCGCAATAAATTCACCTTCAATTTTCATCCAGTTAATTGTATCATTTAGGAAGATATTAGAATCACTTTTAATTTCGGGTAAGTAATTAAACAATGGTAAAGCATTTGAAGAAGTTACTTGATTAGTTGTAAACCAAGCACCTATCTTTTTCAAAGCAAAATCACTACTGTTTGCCAAGCTAACAAAAAATGAAACCTCATATTTATAATTTTTAATAAGAGGTGAATTTAATTTAGCTTGAATATACTCAAACCAATGAGGTGGTCCAAATTCCATTAAAAAACCTGCATAACCATTTCCATCCATAGCCACTTGATAACCAAGCAAATTACTTGGAATACTTACTATTCCAGGGTTACAAGCATTGTAATAGTCACTGGTGGCATAGGTAGGAGAGTACCAACCTAAAGCATGATTGATTTGATAATCACCAGGGGTGGATAATGTTGTAGGACATGTATCATAAATTTCAAAGCTTGAATTAGGTATTAAGTTTTGCCCTAAACCAAAATTTGAGATGAGAATAAATAATATAAAAAGGGTTTTGTTCAAGTATTAAGATTTGTTTATATAAAATTAGTTAATAATCTCTCATT
>CAMPHX010000090.1 GCA_946886085.1 uncultured Flavobacteriales bacterium
GTATAATCTTGCTCACTTCTAAATGGCTTATTGATTTTATATTACTATATTTGGCTGCAAACTTTTTTAATAAGAAAAAGCATCTTGTTCTTTTTGTATTTGTAGAACTTATTTATCCTATATATATTGTGTTTATAGGGTTGTTGGCGTTAATTACAAATTTCAAATGGAAAGGAAGAAAGTATCATGAGTAACAAAAAAAACATCACTAAATCGAAGTCGTTGAGCAAAATGGCTTGGCAGAGGCTTAAAAGAAACAAGCTTTCTGTTTTTGGTATGTTTATTATTTTCATGGCAGCCATGATTGCTATTTTAGGTCCTTTGGCTCGTCCTGACAATACCCCAAAAGCAAACGACCAAACCTTAGAATTAACCACAAAAAAACCAGGCTTTACCATTGATTTATTAAGAATAAAGAAAAACAGAAAAGCAATCAATCAATCTTGGTGGTCTAAATTTTCTGAAGGAATAGAAAACACTTATCAGGTAATTCCTGTTTATGATTATAGTTTTGAAGGGACTAAAATTGTTGTAGAAAAATACACCGGAGGCGATGTAAATAATGGTCCTATTGTAAAGTTTGATTTGGCGGATATTGTTTTTGCTTTATCTAACGAAGAAATTAAAGAAAACAACGGTGAATTAGAATTTTACACACATGAGGATGGTAAAAAAACCATGACGATTGAAGAACTTCAAAAAGAAATTAAATCCAACAATATTGTTAGAAAAACTTACTATTTAGGAACTGACAAATATGGAAGAGACTTACTAAGTAGATTAATGGCAGGAACATGGATTTCACTTTCGGTAGGGTTTATTTCGGTGTTTATTTCGTTGGTAATTGGAATTACATTGGGAGCCATTGGTGGTTATTTTAGAGGTTGGGTAGATGATGTTATTATATGGATTATTAATGTGGTTTGGTCCATTCCTACCCTATTATTAGTTATTGCTATTACGTTGGCACTTGGCAAAGGACACTGGCAAGTGTTTATAGCTGTTGGTTTAACCATGTGGGTGGAAGTAGCTCGTGTGGTGCGTGGACAAGTACTTAGTTTAAGAGAAAAAGAATTTGTTGAAGCAGGAAGAGCCTTAGGTTTTACTAACTTTAGAATTATTTCCGGACATATTATTCCCAATGTGTTGGGACCCGTTATTGTTATTTCTGCTATTAATTTTGCTGCTGCTATTTTGGTTGAGGCCGGGTTAAGTTTTATTGGTATTGGTGCTCAACCACCTCAAGCTACTTGGGGAAAAATTATTGCAGAACATAAAGGATACATTATTACGGGAAATGCTTACTTAGCTGCTTTTCCTGGAATTGCCATTGTACTAATGGTATTAGCATTTATTTTAGTCGGTAATGGCTTGAGAGACGCACTGGATTCCAAAACAGTGGACGATTTGCCTGTGGTTTAGTTTTTGTATAATGTTTTTTCATAACTTTGTTAAACCACTTAATAAATTACTAATTATGAAAGCATTAAGACCAATAAGACTTGCGTTAATTCTAAGTATCAGTATTCCTTTATTAATTACTTCTTGTAAAAAAGATAAAGAAAAAGACCCAGTACCTACACCTGATTATAGTACTAACTCTACTGCTGACAACTGGATGGCAGAATCTATGTTTGAAGATGTTAGAAAAGTAGTAGTAGAAGTGGTTGATGATGAAGGAAAAAGTGCTACTCAAAAATCAAGTTTTACTTTTGGCAATTGTGCCACTGTGTCTATTACTCCTGCTTGGAACGACACCTTAACTTGGCCAAAAACATTAACCATAGATTTTGGAACAACCAATTGCATGGGTAATGATGGAAAAAATAGAAGAGGTATTATTACCGTTACCATTTCTGACAGATACAGAAACCCAGGAAGTGTATTAACAGTACAATTACAAAATTACCATGTTAACGACCATAAAATTGAAGGCACGAAGCAAATTACCAATAACGGAAGAAACTCTGCTAACAATTTATCTTTTACTGTACAAGTAAGCAACGGACAAATTACTTATCCAAACAATGGTGGTGTTGCTACATGGGCTTCTACCAGAACTAACGAATGGATAGCCGGAGAAGCTACTACTCTTTTTACGCATGGTTTACCGGGAATTTGCGATGATGTTTATTTAATTACAGGCTCTGCTAATGGTGTAAATAGAGGTGGCTTGGCTTATACCATGCAAATTACCTCTCCACTAAGAAAAGAAATCTGTTGTCGTTGGTTAGTTAGTGGAACGATAGACATCAATCCTTCTGGAATGTTAACCAGAACCATAGATTTTGGTAATGGAGCTTGCGACCAAAATGCTTCTATCACTATTGCCGGATATACCTTTAATTTTATGATGTATTGATTAATCTTTATAACAACTACAAAAATGTTTTATAGGAAACTTATCTTAATATGTAATATTTAACTTTATTATATATAAAACTAGATTCCTGATCTCCACTAGGTTTCATCAGGAAAAGCAAACCCTACAAGCCTCTCCTTGCGTAGTGTACGAAGACAAGGAGTCTAGTATAATTCTATTATTTTTTGTGGAATAATATAAAGTTATTTTCATTCCACATCAAATTTTACATATCCATTTTTCTTAATAAAGTAATCATCAAAAGTAGCTTTTGAAATTTGGATAGTTTTTTCTTGATGTTCGATTACCATACTGCTAAAATTAAAATCTCGGCTATTTATAAAACGTTGACTGTTGCTTTCGTAAGTATCATTATGAAGTCTGCCAAAAATCATTACCGTTTGAGGTGGTAACACCAGTTTAACAATTACTGGATTATCATCCAAATCTTCTAGTTCAATTTTATTCTCCCATTGTATTTTACTTGATTTGGATAATTGATAAGCATCGGGAATGTTGGTGAAAATTCCAAAAAAATTGCCTTCATCTAATTCATTCAATTCGTACGTAACGGTAATTGGAAGATCGGTTTTGTTGCCTACTGTAAAATATTCAACCCAAGAACATCCTGAAATCAACAAAACAGAAATAGTGAATGTATATGTTATGAATTTACGCATCTTAAAAAATTAACAAACAACTTACAAAAATGATTAATCCGACTAACATTAAAAACAAAGTGTAAGGCAATATTTCTTTAGCTTTAAGTCCGGTAATTCCCAGCAATGGCAATGCCCAAAAAGGTTGCAACATATTGGTAAGCTGATCTCCATAAGCTAATGCTAAAATACTTTTAGGTAAACTTACTCCTATATCTTGTGCTGCCTGCACAATTATTGGCCCTTGCACTGCCCATTGTCCACCTCCACTTGGTACAAAAATATTAATTAGCCCCGCACTAAAAAAAGTATAAATAGGATACGTTACTGTATTAGATATAGATACAAAAAAATCAGCAATATCGGTTATTAAACCGCTGTTTTTCATCATTCCCATAATACCGAAATACAGCGGAAATTGAATTAAAATTCCTGCTGCTCCTACAATAGCTTCATCCAAAGCAGATAAAAATTCCGTAAAATTTTTGTGAAGTGTTATTCCCAATGCCAACAAAAGCATATTAATGTTATTAGGGGTAAAAAAATCCAACACATTAAAATGATGCACCGTTACAATTTTAACTGCCAAGTAACACAAAATGGCTCCTCCAAAAAACAAGGAGAACATTCGTGAATAGTCTAATTTTTCCGCTCCTTCAAGGCTGGTAAAATCTACTTTTTCTGTTTCATTATTACGAGCAATAGTTAATGTAAACTGAGCAGCTGTTGTTCTTTTTCCTAACCAAAACATAGCAAACGGTAACATTACAATTACCATCAGTATCACCGCAATATTCATAGGCGACCAAACGGTTTCGGCATAAGATATTTTTTCGGGCAATAGTGCAAGTTGCGATTCATTAAAAATGCCCGCCATCATTTCTCTTATATGATTATCTTCAGCAACTTTTGCCAACGATGAACCAGATAAGCCACCATGCCAAACCATTAAGCCGGAATAACCTGCTGCTCCAATTAATGGATAATTAATAGAAAGTTGTTGTTTTTGAGCATATTCACCCACTTTTCTGGCAAAAATAGCCCCGAAGATTAATCCCAATCCCCAATTGAATAAGCTTACTAAAACCGTTAACAATGTCACTAAAAAAGCAGCTTTGGCTGTGGTAGTACAATGTTTTACCACCATTAAAATTAAACTATTAAATGGTTTTGTAAGTGCTAGTATATGTCCTAACACCAACATCAGCATCATTTGGACAGCAAAAACTAACAATCCATTATCCCAAAAACCTTGTTCCCAAAAATGCAACACATCAAAAGAATAAGCCGCAAACCCAATATTTATGGGCTTGGTGGTAAAAAGCACAATTAAAAAAGTAAGTAAGGTAAGGACTACCGCAATGGTAAATGGCGTAGGCAGTAGGTATTTAAAAGCTTTGGTATATTTATCGGAGAAACTCAAGATTAGTTTATGAGGTTATAAGTTTTAAAAGTTGATTTATTTTAACAATACTTTCCATGCATCTACAACCTTACCTTGTTTAATCAACACATGAGCATCTTGATGAGGATTGTTGCCATCATAATAAAATGCTGCTACTTCTTCTTGTGTTGGGAGTTTTTCTACACTCCCTAGCAAACCTAATTCATTCCCTGTTAAAATGTTACTATTTCTAATTTTTTCGGGAATGGCATCTACTCCTATCCCAATAGTAGTAATAGGCTTAGCTACTTCAAACATGGCATGATGGTCGGCTCGGCAATACCAATTTCCTCCCATACGGCTCACTAAATCAATTTTTTGTTGATCTATCATATTATTTTCATCTAACACCTTCTCATTAATATGAATTTTTACTACTTCACAAATCACCAAATTTCCTGCTCCGCCATCTTGCCCCAACTCAATAATGTCGTTTACTTTACACTCAAATTGGACCGGAGATTCCTTTACCCTGAACGGTTTTATCAAATCAGAAGCAACAGGTGTTAATCCTGATTTTATAAATTCATTTACGCCTTTTTGGTAAGGAGAACTGGCTAATGAAACTTGTTGAACAATATCATAAGTTACCACATTTATTACCACTTCACGAGTTTCTTTCACATTATCGAACGTATTTTTTGTAGCTCCTGTTCTACCACTTCTGGCAGGAGAAAAAACCATGATGGGTGGATTAGCACTAAACACATTGAAAAAACTAAATGGACTTAAATTCGGATTTCCATCTTTATCTACCGTGCTTGCTAATGCAATTGGTCTCGGACCAACACCTCCCAATAAATAATGATGGAGTTTTGGTACAGGTATTTCTTTAGGATCTATTGTCAGCATAAATTTATATTTTATTTTTTAAGGTAAAACAATCTCATTGGTTGCTCCATACAACATAACCGTTGCACTATTATCGCATCCTGAGCCAAAATCTAAGGTTCTTACCGCTAATTTTTCAGGTGTTACTAAAGCTGTTCCGCTGCTTACCCAGTTGCAACTTCCTAATTGAGTTAACCCATCTGTAGATGCTGAAAAGCTATTCCCAGCAAAAGTTCTTCCTGTGGCTGTTCCTGTAATTTTATAGGTATCATCAGCAAAATCTGCAGTAGTCACTCCACTTTCAATAATAAAATTCTGATTAGTACTAAAATAAATTGCTCTATTTTTTCTGCCTTCATCTATTTTAAAATTATCAGCAATCATTACAAAAACAAGTTGATTATTAGCATTGTTAGTCAACGAATAATTCAATGAGCCTTCAAAATAATATCCATTATGGTAATAATTATTAAAGCTAATTTTAACAGTTGTGCCTAACATATCATATTTTGAAGTAAAATGTGCTTTAATCTCTCCATTTCTCGTAACACCATTGTTAGCACAATCAGTATTAAATTGAATTTTCAACCACATTGGATTAGTGGTAGTGTCAACAATGATGGTATCGCAACCAAACAATGTTGTTGCATTGCTTAATGGATTAGCTACAATTCCCTGGGAACTCATTGCTGCTTGATGCACCATTTTAAAAACATCTTGAGCCATAGATTGAGCTGTGGCATAATCTTGAGAAGTTTTGGTTGTTTTATCTTGATCTCTATCCGATTTTCGACAAGCAAAC
>CAMPHX010000091.1 GCA_946886085.1 uncultured Flavobacteriales bacterium
TTCAGACTCGATGAGCCGTTTAGTGGTTTCGATGCTATTAATACCAACTTGATTAAATAAGAAATTTTAGAACTAAGAGAAAAAGGTTCTACCATCATTTTTTCTACCCACAATATGGAATCGGTAGAAGAAATTTGTGATGATATTGCTCTTATCAATAAGTCGAGAAAAATATTAGATGGAAAAGTAGTTGATATTAAAAACGAATATAAAACCAATATTTACGAAATAACATTTGAAGGAAATTTAATTGCTTTTACCAATGCACTTTGGACAGGTTTTGAATTGCTTTCAACAGAAAAGAAAGATAACAGAATTGTAGCAAAAGTGAAGGGAATTCAGAAAGATACAAGTCTTAATAAATTACTAGCTACACTGCTAAATGATGTAAATATTATTGCTGTAAAAGAGCATATCCCAACCATGAATGAGATTTTTATTGAAAAAGTAAATGAAGTAATGCCTGATGATTTACCGGAGGAAATGGAAGGGATGATTGTTTAATTAGAAATTAGAGGTTTTAATACTGATAACCGAAAAACTGTGAATTGAAAAAATGAACAAAATAGCTTTAATAATACAACGAGAATACCTTACAAGAGTCAAGAAAACATCATTTATTTTAATGACATTGTTTGGACCAATATTGATGGCAGCACTAATGTTAGTGCCTATTTGGTTAGGATTAAAAGATAAAGATATTCAAATAATTGAAGTAATTGACGAAACAGGTCAGTTTATTAACCAATTTGAAAATTCACTTACACTTCAGTTTGATTACGAATTTAAACCAATAGAAGAAGCAAAAGCAGCCTTCTATAAAGAGAAATATACCTCTATTCTTCATATTTCTAATCTTGGTAAACAAACGACAGCACAGCTTTATTATAAGAAGCAACCGGGTATGTCAACTATTAGTAATATAGAATCAACTATAGAAAAAGGGATTAGAAATATTGAGCTGAAAGACAAGTTTAACATAACGAAAGCTCAGTTAGATGAAATTCAGCCTGATGTAAAAGTGAATCCAATTGCTTTAAGCGAAACAGGAGGTGAAGAATCTAAAAATGTTGGGGTAAGCACAGTGCTTGGTTTTGCCGGAGCTATCATGATTTATTTCTTCATATTTATGTACGGAATACAAATTATGCGAGGAGTGATAGAAGAAAAAACCAGCAGAATTGTAGAAATTATTATTTCTTCTGTAAAGCCTTTTCAGTTGATGATGGGGAAAATTATAGGCATTGCATTGGTAGGATTAACACAGTTTTCGTTGTGGATAATATTATCTATGGGTATTTACACTATTGCTATGGCAGCAGTGTCATCAGGTGATGTGGCTAATATGGTAAACACAGAACAAATGATGCAAGGCGAACAAATGAATGAAATGACTAAAGCTGCTAGCTCAACTGATTTAGAAGCTCAAATTTCTGGCATGTTGCAACAAATTCCTATCGCTAAACTATTAATTTCATTTTTGTTTTATTTCTTAGGAGGTTATTTATTGTACGGAGCATTTTTAGCGGCTATTGGTTCAGCAGTAGATAACGAAGCCGATTCTCAACAATTTATGATGCCGGTAACAATTCCATTAATTTTTTCATTTGTTGTAGCAGGTACAGTAATGGATAATCCTGATGGAGCATTAGCTTTTTGGTTATCAATAATACCAATTACTTCTCCTGTAATTATGATGGTAAGAATTCCTTTTGGAGTAGAAACATGGGAGTTATTACTTTCTATGGCACTATTAGTTTTAGGGTTTTTAGGAGCTACCTGGATGGCTGCCAAAATTTACCGTACAGGAATTTTAATGTATGGTAAGAAAATTACCTACAAAGAACTTTGGAAATGGCTTTCCTATAAAGGTTAATTTTTTTAATGGAGAATTATGCCGTAAAAATATTAGTTGTAAGATACAGTTCCATTGGTGATATTGTACTTACAACTCCTATAGTAAGGTGCTTAAAACAACAGTTGGATGGCAATGTAGAAATTCACTATTTAACTAAAAAAAGCTATCGTTCTTTAGTAGAAAATAATCCTTACATCACTAAAGTTCATACCATTGAAAAAAATAATAGTGAAGTTGCTGAACAGTTAAAAAATGAGGGTTTTCATTATATCATAGATTTACACAAAAATCTCCGTTCTAAAGGTATCTCTAGAAGATTAGGTACACTGCGTTTTACTTTTGATAAACTGAATGTAAAAAAATGGTTGCTGACCAATTTTAAAATAAACTACTTACCTGATATTCATATAGTTGATAGGTATTTTGAAGCTGTAAAATGTTTAGGAGTTGAGAATGATGGAAAAGGCTTAGATTTTTTTCTTACAGATAATGATAAAGTAACTAATCTTCCAGAAACACATAATAATGGCTATGTTACTATAGCTATTGGAGCTCAATTTGCAACTAAATGTCTGCCCACAAATAAATTGGTGGAGTTGTGTAATTTGATTCACCAGCCAATAATTTTAGCAGGAGGAAAGGAAGATGAACAAAAAGCCAATGAGATTATTAGTCAATCTTCCAACAAAAACATATATAATGCTTGCGGAAAGTATTCTATTAATCAGTCGGCATTTATTGTAAAAAATAGCCAAATCCTCATTACTCACGATACAGGACTAATGCATATTGGAGCAGCCTTGGGAGTAAATATTATTTCCATTTGGGGAAATACTGTTCCTGCTTTCGGGATGTACCCTTACCTGCCAAAAGAAAAATATGTAATTATAGAAAATAATAATCTTAATTGCCGACCATGTTCTAAAATAGGCTATGATGCTTGTCCGAAAAAACACTTTAAATGTATGAATGACTTAAGCATGCAAGAAGTGGTGGATAATTTATTAAGGTTTAGAAATTAGAAATTAGAGATTGGTTGAGAGTACTTAGAAGTACTTATGAGTATTTAGGAGTTTGAAATCGGTTGAGATGTTTTGTGAGTTTAGAAAACTTCCACTATGATGAAGACCGACCTTTGATTAATTTAGCTAGTTTTCTTGAGGTTACAATTTAGTGAGAGCTTTGTGGAAGCAATCCTTGAACTACGAAAATAAAAAAAAGAACAGGCGTTAGTGCCTTTTACTTGGTAGCTAAAAACAAAACAGTTTCAGGGCTTGGGTTGTGTGGCAAATTTAACCGCTTAGAAAACCATAAATTAATCAGCAGTCTTGATTTTTTGTTTCTTTTGTATTAAGACAAAAGAAGAGCAAATATTCCAGTTTTCTGAAAACCAATCAATATTAGTACTAAACTTTCCTCTAATATAAAAGATTCCCGATAATTTTTCCGTTGCACTCCAAAATTTCGAGAATGACGGTTGAGTGGGGTTTTGCATTGGGAACTCCTCCCTTTAGGGGAGGTGTTGGTAGGGGCTAGGGGCTTTTAATAAAACAAATAATAAGTAAGAGCTAATAAAATTCCAATATAGATGATTACTCTTTTGTTAATCATACCAGTATTATTTCTTCTAGCGTAACCATTTCCCCAATCTTCTCTAATTCTCGATTGATATTCAGAATTGCTATATTCTGAAGCACTTGTCGGATTTTTTTCGTTTTCAACTTCTTTTTTTATCAGAGCAATACGTTTTTCTAATTTTTCTTTACGCTCGTCATAATAACGTGGGGTATATTCAAATTGTGTAGGTCTTTTGGTATAAATACCAAACATTTTGGGGATTCTTGGTGCTTGCATAATTTAGAAAATTTTCAACTACTAAATTACTAACTTTTAAGAAAAGATAAAATTGTTGTGGACAGCAATTTATTTTTCCCCTTCCCATTCTTTATAAAACTCTTCTAAAAACTGCTCCATGTAATTGTGGCGATGTGCTGCCATAGCTTTTCCTGTGGTGGTATTCATTCGGTCTTTTAGTAAAAGTAATTTCTCATAAAAATGATTGATGGTAGGTGCGGTACTATTTTTATATTCCTCTTTACTCATATTTAAGTTGGGTTGGATATTGGGATTGTACATAGCTCTGTTTTTAAAACCTCCATAATTAAACGTTCGAGCAATTCCAATTGCTCCCATGGCGTCTAGTCTGTCAGCATCTTGTACAACAGCTAATTCAGTAGAGTTAAATGCTTGCTCAAAATTTCCTCCTTTAAAGGAAATGTGTTGGATAATCTTTTCAACATGTGCAATGAGTTCTTCTTCAACAGAAATGGATTGCAAAAACTCACGGGCTTTTTTCGGACCAATACTTTCGTCACCATCATTAAATTTAGCATCGGCAATATCATGCAATAAAGCTCCTAGTTCAACTACCAATAGGTTTGTTTTTTCTGTTGCAGCAATTTTTTTAGCTAATTGCCAAACTCTGTAAATATGCCACCAATCATGTCCTCCTTCTGCATTAGCTAAGGTTTTTTTTACAAACTTTACGGTCTGATCTATTATTTCCTGATGAGTCATTTCCTGATGAAACAAATATTATGATGAAACTATTTAAGTTGAACGATTTTAATGCAAATTAAGGATTAAATTCACTAACTATAACAAATTTAACCACATAGATTTCTAAGATATCATAGAAAGTAAGTTATAGTTTCTCATAGTTTTCCGCCACTGGCGGAAAAAACTATATGTTGCTTAGGTAGAACTTTTTACTATGTTTCTATGTGGTTTGCAGTTGTTTAATTTATTCTATAAATATATCCAAAAGAGAGTTCGCTAAAATCTGCTTGACCGGCATTGGCTTTAATATACGGACCAATATAAAAATTGTGTTTTGGTAATTTATTAGCATTAATGGCGTATAAATTCAATCCTAAACGAGTAGAAAATCCTTTCTTAAAATAAGATTTGAATTTCATATACCCTTCAAATTGTTTATTTAGTGGAAAATCTTTTTCATACTGTTTGTAAAAAGGTTTGTATACATTTATTCCTATTTCTACATTCATGCTAACATGTCCCATTAAAAGCTCTGCGTTTGCGTGTACAACAACATTAGAAGCATACTTTTTTGGACTATCGGTATAATCGGTTAAATTTCTTGAAGTAATTTGATGATGGTAAACATCGTAGTAGCGATAAGTTGCTCCAAATCCCCATCTAAAATGCTGGTTAATGGTTTTTCCTGTAAAAATAGAAGTGGAGTGAACTAATTTTTTTTCTCCACCAACTGGGCCGTCTTTATCGCCATACTCATGAAATCCTAAACCGTAACTAATGCCAATATCTCTGCTTTTAGATTTAATTTCGGGCTTAATGGGTTTTTTAGTTAGCTGGTAAGTAGCCAAATCTTTTTTGTAAAACTGAGCTGAAAGACTTAATAATGCTGAGTTTAATCCGAAGTTAGGTAATTGGGTATGTCCGTTTGAAGCATGAGAAAAAATGAGTCCTAATTTTAAATTCATACCTGGTTTTTCACTTATGGTTTTGTAAGCTCCTGCTAGAAAAGACCATTTAAATGGCGAACCGATATTTACATTTCTTCGGTTGGAAATACTATCGTAAAAAGTAGTGAAATAGGCAGCTCCCAAACTTAATTTAAAATAGATTGGTTTTTCTTTCTGATTAAAAACATTAAAAGCAATAAAAGTCATGATACTGTATTCATCTCCAAAAATTTTTTCATTTCCGATAGATGAATAAAACAAAGAAATTCCTGTTTGCGGAAAGTTATAATATTTAGCCCAAGTGCTGTTGCTATCGGTTTTTAATGAGCCAATATTTACAGCTAACCCATGTTGAAGTCGAGTAGGAGGGAATTTATTTAAGTAATTTGGAACTACTTTTCCTGCCATGTATTCTGACTCTATGAAGAATGCTCGTTTATTTTCTTGAGCCAACAAATCAGTCGAACACCAGAGTGTGATTAAGAATAATATGTAGCCGAAGTGTTTGATAATTTCTTTGTAAATAGAAAAATGGATTCAAAAATACATATAAAAACAATTGTGGTTAAAAACAAAAAACCCGAAAAAGAATTTCTTTTTCGGGTTTTTGTGTGGTGATGGAGGGAATTGAACCCCCGACACAAGGATTTTCAGTCCTTTGCTCTACCAACTGAGCTACATCAC
>CAMPHX010000092.1 GCA_946886085.1 uncultured Flavobacteriales bacterium
CATATTGCTGATTAAGAATTTGATAATGTTTCTTTATCTTTTTCAATGTTTTGACCATTAGATATTAAATCATTTTCTCTCTTTAGCTCTTCAAGAGCATTTTCATTAGATTCATCATTGTATTGCAAATTTTCTAAATTTACTTTACCAAAACATTCGAAAATATATTGCTTAATAGATTCAGAATTGTTGCTATACATTAACAAAGCTTCCATCCTTAAATAAAACTCATGAAAAGAAATTGTTCCTAATTCATATTCAATTGAAGTTGCTAATTTGAAAAGTTGTATTGCTTCTTCTTTCATGATGCTTGATTTTAAAGTTTTTTTAATATTATATGAATAGTCTATAATCGAAATTTTTATCGAATCTGTCTAATAATGAACCGATACGAGCAATCTCATTGGAAGAGTGAATGGTTGCTGGTAACTGAGTGTACATATCAAAAGTATTCCAATGCATTTTAGTAAGACCAAGTATTTCATTAGCTATTGTATGCACATCTGAAATACCATGATGTTTTTTTATTTTTAATGGTGCAGGAATTCTGCGTCCACCTTTGAAATATTTATAATGTTGATTATGAGCATGAGGTACTGCACCATGAGTCCATAATAATATACTAGAGGCATCTAATTGCACACAAGTTCCTCTACTTACAGGAAAGCCATCAATAGATGCTTTACCTTCTTTAAGTTTTGAAGCTACATAGCGAATATCTTTTTCAAAGTTGATTTCAATTAAATCAACCTGCTCAATATCACCCAATCCTTCTAAAATTCCTTGCTTCTCTTCTTTTGTGAAAAATGTTCTTTTATGAATTACAACTCTTTTGGGCATTTCACCCATTGCTTCCCAAAATAACTGACGAATTGAGTTTGCAAATCTAAGAGCATCATCTTTTGATAGATGTGGTTTTTCTTGGATGATTGTTGGGTTATCTACTTTTGAGAGCTTGTATTTGAGACCTTCTCCTTGTGAATTATATATATGACTACAGCCAAGAAGAACATTACCTTTTTCTTTTGTGTGGTCAATGCTATATCCGATTCCTGCGAAAGCAGTTTCTTTATCAAAATTGTTAAGTACCCATGGAGTTCGTAATGATTTTGCATAAAATGATAAAGCTAACCACCAATGAATTTGACAGCTAAGGCTGTTATTTAAAGTTGTTTCTTCTCTAATGATTTGTGTAGCAATCCCCCTCTGAGCAGCAAAAGCTTTTAAATAATCATGTAAATCAAATCTTTCATTTAGCTCACTATAACCGCAGTATTCAGACCAAGAAGATGGAATATATACAATTATAATATTTGGTTGTTCGGTAGTATGAATGCTTTCAATCTTTTCAGTAATTAATTTCGCTAGATTTAAACTACCCTCTTTTGAACTTGTTTGATTAATATCAAATGTACAGTCTTGCCATCTGTTGGAACCAATTTCAGGTATTGATAAATCAATACCAAAAACATTATTAAATCCAGGAAAGTTAAAAAGGTATTCTTTGTTAGTTTGTACTTCAATTTGTTTATGTTGATTTCGAATAAAACTATTAAATGAAGAATCAAATTCCTTTGGGCAAATTATACCTAAAGTAACTTCGGGAGATAAAGTTTTTTGAGATAAAGAAAAATCATAAGGTTGGTTATTTAAGATGCCTCTGATAGGATGTGTATCCTGCATTCTTTTACTCCCATCTTTAGAACAAAACAATAATGTAGGCTCTTTATATTCTATTCCTTCTTGTTTATAGATGCTAGTATTTCCTTTAAGTTCTTGCCCATAAGTATATCCAGCTTTCATTATTTTTGTAAAAACAGGAATAGGGATTAATTCAAAAAACATTTTCTCTCCTGCATCTTTAGGGTATTCTATCTTTAAAGTTTTGTTTAAAGGAAATATTATACCTCTCCAAAATCCAACTTCTTCATTATATAGCTTATTAAATTGTTTATCTAAAATAACTCGTTTAATTTCTCTATCAGCAACATCTGGAATCACCTCATCAATTTCTGATGTAATATGAATAGATGGATTGATGGAAATATAGTTATTCTTTCCAAATCCTTTTAAACCAATAAAAGCAGCCTTATGGACATTATATTTAATTCCTCCAATACTGTTTGATGTATAAGCTTCCTTTATCCAAATCTTAGACTTTCCATTACTGTACAAGTCATATTGTTCTGATAGTATGCGAACCAACGCAGAATTGAGTAAACTAACTATGCTTGAAGATTCATTTTTAATTTCATCGTTTGATAGTGGGGTTCTTATTATATCGCTCTCGATAGAGCCTTCAAAGACTTTGTTAATTTCATTCAAACTTGAAATAGCATAAATATTTCCCTTAAATGGAACTGCTGCAATTTTTTCAGAGCCTATAGTTTCTTTTAATTTTTTCCAAACACCTTCACCATTTATAATGCTACTTTTAAATTGAAAAATCTCTGATGGAAGTTTTATAGGGAATAAGTTACTTTTTATAATGTTATTGGTGAAATCTATCTTTAAATTAAAAGGTGTAAATCCATTATTAGACGTGTTAGATGCAATATATTCATTAGCTTTCTCTAAGAGTATTTCAGAAAGGCAATGTTTAGTCAACCTCATCATAACATCTTCAAACCCATCTATTCTTACATAATAAGCTTCTCTGTTGTTCTCCTTTGCAGTAGAAATTAAGTTTAAAACACTTTCGCTAGGTTCATCGTTATAACCACACCAGTATAAACGACCCATTCCTGATTGAGAATATGCTTCTGTAAGAGCAGACATAATTGATTCATCTCGACCACTATAGCCACAAACAACGAGGTGATTGGTTTTTGAGAATTCTTTAAGATGATTTATTAAAAGAGATTCTTGACTCTTTAATTCTTCATTTGTATTTTTTAGTTTGTCGTATCTATAGTCGCCATGCAAAGAAATAATAGGTAATTCACCTTTCTGCGCAACTCGCTCTACTCTTTCTTTACTATCAATACCTATTTCAATAGGTGTAACTTGATAGTTTGACGCTGCTTTAGAAACCAAGCCATCAAAGTTTGTTGTAAATACAGATTTCACAATCTCGGCCTCAGATAATAAGGCTAAAAGATTGTATCCAATATAAGGCTTCTTGTGTTGAACTAGGTTTTGAAAATATTGTCTCCTTGTTTCTATTATCGGGAAAGCCTTTTCAATATAAAACGAATATTCTTTTATGTCATTTAAAGGTGGAAAACTACCTTGAGTATCAAGCCAGTTTTGAATGGTTTGTCTTACATGTTGTGAAGAAATATCGTTAAATAAATGATGAAGTTCTGGGTTTTTAGTTAAATATAATTCTCTTTTCCAATCCCAAATACAATCAGAAGCTGATTTGATACCAGAAGTAATTGAAGCTCCAGCTCCAATAAAAAATCCGTGAGCTATGTTCTTATCAACTTTTACAGCACGAATAAATGCATCTAAAGGAAGTAAATAATCAAATTCAGGCATTAAAAATTAGGAATTAAGTAACTTCAAATCTAAGCATTCATATTTATAATCCTTCGATTTAGTACTATAAATTCATCGTCCTATATAAAAAAATCTTCAATCGTCATTCCAAATCTAAACTTGATTATCCCCCAACCTCGGATATAATTCCTCTTACCAAAGATAAGACTAGTAAAATCGTTTAATATTTTTCCCACCTCATCAAGTAATTAGATTTGAAATCATCATAGGCAAATTTTTCAAAAAGCAAACGAAAATATATAAAAATCAAAGTAGTTCCAAACCATCTAAAAACATTTTCAGGCATTAAATTATTAACCATAAAGTGTAGGCAAAGACCTACAATACTAAGCCAAAGCATATAATACTTGATAGAGTTAAGAACTCTATAAGAACTAATCATTAATCCTTTCATAAAAGTATCCATCATTGTTTTGTCGATTTAGTTTATAGAATCAAAAATAAAGAATTTTATGGAGCTGAATCCCTAACTTTCATAGGATTTCATATGAAACCATGTTATGAATTCGGACATTAAAAATCAGGCTAATTCCAACATTCCATTTTCTTCATAAATCTTATCCAACGGATTTACACATGATTTTAATTCTGGTCTCGCAGATTTCGTATAGTGAACAGTTGATATAATATTTGCATGACCCAATATTTTTTGAATTTTAAACAGACTCTCACCTTCTTCTACTAATGTGGTTGCGAATGAGTGTCGAAAAGTATGGGGTGTTATAACTTCAGAAGTTTCTAATACATTTTTAGCCTTTCTAATAATACGATTAACAGTAGCTCTGCACATTGGTATTTTATAGTTTCTTCCTCTACCATAGAAAAGATAATCTTTTGGTTCATATTTATTATAATACAGCTCCAATTGGCATAGCATCATTGGGCTTAAAGGCACGTAACGACCTTTTTTTCCTTTTCCCTCAACAATTCTAATAGCCATACGGGACACGTTTATATCTTGGATGCGAATATTTACACACTCACTTACTCTAATTCCTGTAGAATAAAGTAATTGTATTATTACTTTATCTTTAAATTCATGTAGAGCTTCTATAAACTGAAACACTTGCTTTGGAGCAAGGATAAAAGGCACTCTATCTGGTATGATAGGACTTCTAAGTCTTGCTACTTTTTCTGGAGTTACAACAATATTATGATAAAAGTAGATAAAGCTAGCCATTGCAACAGCAATTTTATTTGGACCAAAATTTTTGATTTTAGCAAGATAAAAAAGATAACTATGAATTTGGTCTTCTGTAATTAATTTTGGGCTGAGATTGTAGTGAACACATAAATGATTGAATTCTTTAATATAAGCCGTTATGGTATATTTACTATAATTTCTAAAAACTAAATGCATATACATATTGTAAATGGTATAATCTCCATGACCCTTATAGGTTGTTGCTATTTTTTTCATATAATTAATTTGAATGTGATTTAAGATTTTGTGCCAATAAGCCTCAATAACCCACAGAAGTATAAATACAAAAACCTCCAACACTTCTGCTGGAGGTTTTTATTAAATTATTACCTTTTTAGGAGGTCGTGCAACAGTTACTGTTGTTAGCAGTAGTGATTTCATTTGGTTATCATTTTGAGTTTAATTGAATGGTTTTAAATTGAAGAATTAGAATCATATTGAAAGTTGCTTTTACGAATTCTTCATTCGCCAATGATAAATTTAGACCTGCTGTTTCAAACAGTATATATTCCTTATGTAAATTTATAACATCAATAGAAATTAGAATTGATTTAATATCATCGGGCATTATGAAATTAGAATCTTCAATGGATTGGCTGTTTATGAAACAATAGTCTACGAGGTATTTACCGAATTTAGCACCATACCTAAGCATTAAGAAATGGTACAATGAGGTGTCGTCCGAGAAAAACAGTCCTGAAAATGTTCCCTTTAATTCGTTTGTCGAATTTTCTGATTGTAAAAACTCATATGCTTTATTAATGTTGTCTTGCGTTCCTGTCCAATTCGCAAATATAGAAAGCTCTTCTTTTTCCGTTAATTTATATAAACCAACTTGACTTTTTTCCGCAATGCTTATGGCTCCAGAATCAAATCCTAATTTCGTGACGATAATGCCTTTGTCTGCTCCTAAATCTCCAATTACCGACCGAAAGTCGTTTACGTTTCGCCTTTGTACTTTGTAGTTCCAATACTTGCATTCAATAAGAGTAAGGATTTTTTTGTCTGCTATCTTCAATTCATAATGGAGGTCGATTGTGTATTCCTCTTCATTTTCCCCTTTTAAAGTTTTCTGGTGTAAAACTGGAACAGCATATCCCACTTGTTCTTTTAGACGAGTTTCAAAAAAGGTCTTTGTAAAAAGTTCGTAATCGTTAGGGTTCATTCGTGTTTCCTTAGATTTCGTATTCGTCTGTTTCATGTTAACACGGGTCTTGGTACTATTGATAACGTTTTGCCTTTAGTTTGTATTTGTATAAAGTTTCATTCATTCTAATCTTATTTACGGTTGTTTTTATTATTTACACTAACTTACTC
>CAMPHX010000093.1 GCA_946886085.1 uncultured Flavobacteriales bacterium
AAAAAATACTCATGAAAAAACTTTACTTTTTTATTGCGTTTATAGTAATTACTCTTTCAGCAAACGCTCAACATACAACTTATGATATTGGTAGGTGGACTTTAGGAGGGAACATTGGTGGAGCTTACCAAAAAGGAGATATTAGTAACAAACTATTTGGTTTTGGTTATGGTGCTACATTAGAATACAGACTTTATAATAAAAAGTACAGGTTTTTTGGCTTTTCATTGAGAGGAAGATACTTAAAATCGGAAACATTTGGTTTGGGTTACCAGCCTCACGAAAGTTTTATTTCTAATTATGCATTAAATGGCTTTGGAAATTCAGGAGTTGATTATTCCAACCAGTTGTTTTTTCAAAACAATAATACCGAGTTTGAAGAACTTTCGCTAGAGGCCATGTTACGATGGAATAAACTGTATGAAAATACAGGCATTCTTTTCTATTTATTTGCCGGAGCAGGAGGAACGGACTATGTTGTTAATACCAATCAATTAGATGAGTTTGGAAATCAATATGATTATTCTTTAATAGATTATACAGGAAGTAAATCTGATGTTAGAAAGCAATTAAAAGATTTATTAGATGATAGTTACGAAACAGATTTAGATAATAGAAATTATTCAAGAGTTGTATTTACACCTACTGTTGGAGTAGGGTTAGGATTTAGAATTGCTCCGGGAGTTGATTTTGCTTTAGAACATAAAATTTCTTTGCCACAAACCGATTATTTTGATGGTCAGGCAACAAAAAATAATGCTCCATTTTTTATTCAAGACATTTACCACTATACTTCTTTAGGATTACATTTTAGTATTATAAAACATCACCAAGGAGAAAGTACTTATACTCCTACAACTATACCTACACCAACTCATACTACTACCCCTACAACAACACCTTATACCCAACCTGTAAAACCTGTAATTATTTTGTCTCAACCAATAGCTACTACATTTATTTCACCAAATTGTAAGGTAACTATTATTGCTAAAATTACCCCTGATATAAAAGCCCAAGATGTTACTTTTTATCACAACAACAACTTGGTTGCTACTCAAAATTATAGCTTTATAAATAATGAGTTAAAAGCTACCGTTCAGTTAGTTAATGGTGCGAATAATTTTAAAATTGTAGCTAAAAAATTAGCAGAAACCACTACAAAAGAGTTCTCATTAACTTGTAATGAAGAAAGTACTATTACTATTTGTCATAAAACACCAACGGGAAGTAGAGAAACCATAAACATTAAATCATCAGACTGGGCAATGCATGAATCCCATGGAGATACCAAAGGAGCTTGTACTGAAAATGAGAAAATGATAACCATTTGTCATCAGATTTCTAGTCGTGAAGGAGATATAGAAACCATTCAGATTCCGGAATCACAATGGTTAATACATAAGTCTCATGGCGATAAAATGGGAGCTTGTGTTCCTATTGCAAAATCAATGATTACTATTTGTTTAAACAATCAATCGTTTGAAATTGAAGAAGCTCAATGGCCAAGTTATCAAAGTCAGGGAGCAAGAAAAGGACCTTGCTATACGGTTAAACAAATAACTATTTGCCATGTTCCGGCAACAGGAGATAAACGTCAGACCTTAACTATTCCAGAATCTGAATGGGCAATACATCAAGCACATGGAGATGTTTTAGGAGCTTGTCCTGCAGTGGAGCCTACGATAACCATTTGTCATAAAGAAGCATCAGGGAATAAAGTTACCATGTCTATTCCTGAATTTAGATGGATAGAACATTTTAATCATGGCGATAGTAAAGGAGAATGTCCAAGAGTTGAAATACCGACAATGACCATTTGCCATTATCCTGCTGGATCTAGAGTACCACAAACCATACAAATTCCGGCAACCGAATGGGCAATGCACCAAGCACATGGAGATAGCCAAGGAGCTTGTCCGGTAGTCGTTGATAATGACATACAAATTTGTCATTACAATACAGCTACGGGTAAAAAACAGGAGATGATAATTAAAGAATCTGAATGGTCTGCACATCAAGCACATGGAGATACTAAAGGGTTATGTCCTAAAGATAATTTACCAAATGAAAACCCTACTTTAATTAGCATTTGCCATAAAGATATATTAACAGGAAATACCACTACAATACAAATTCCTGCTACAGAGTGGGCAACACACCAAGCTCATGGCGATTTTATGGGTGTTTGTCCAAAAGTTAAAAAAATAACCATTTGCCATGTTCCTACAACAGGAGATAAGCGTCAAACAATGGAAATCTCTGAATCTGAATGGGCAATACATCAAGCACATGGTGATGTTTTAGGTGCTTGTCCGGCAGTAGAACCAACATTAACCATATGTCATAAAGATGCAACAGGTAAAAAATCAACTATTACTATTCCGGAGTTCAGATGGGTAGAACATTTTAACCATGGCGATACTAAGGGAGCTTGTCCAAGAGTTGAAATACCGATGATAACCATTTGCCATAAACCTGTGGGAGGAGGAACACCACAAACCATACAAATTCCTGCAACAGAATGGGCAGCACATCAAGCTCATGGAGATACACAGGGAGCTTGTCCGGTAATAGTAGATAGTGATATACAAATTTGTCATCATAATACAGCTACAGGTAAAAAAGAGCAAATGATTATTAAAGAATCTCAATGGGCGACACATCAAGCTCATGGAGATACGAAAGGATTATGTCCTAAAGATGAAAATAACTCAGGCACACCAGATTTAATAGCTATTTGTCATAAAGATCCTACAGGAGCTTATCAGACCATCCAAGTTACTGCTTCAGAAGTAAGAACACATTTAGCACATGGTGACATTACAGGACCGTGTACTACGCAAAATAATGGCGGAAATACAGGGGGAACAGGTGGCTCTGGTGGAAATGAGGAAAAAATCACTATTTGCCATTACCCACCGGGAAATACTACAAATCCCCAAACCATAGAAATACCTGCTTCTGCATGGCCTGCTCACCAAGCACATGGAGATACACAAGGAGCTTGTGCACCTACAACAGGAGGTAACCCTGGAGGAACACCGGGAGGTTCCGGTGGAAACCTAGGTAACCCAAGAGGAGGAAATAATGGAGGAAATGAGAAGATAACTATTTGCCATTATCCACCGGGAAATACTACAAATCCACAAACGATAGAAATTCCTGCTTCTGCTTGGTCAGCACACCAAGCACACGGAGATACACAGGGAGCTTGTGCTCCTTCAACAGGAGGTAATCCGGGAGGAACACCGGGAGGTTCCGGTGGGAATTTAGGCAACCCAAGAGGAGGAAATAATAGTGGAAATAATAAAATCACCATTTGTCATTACCCACCGGGAAATACAGGAAATCCCCAAACCATAGAGATTCCTGCCTCAGCATGGCCTGCACATCAAGCACATGGAGATACGCAAGGAGCTTGTGCTCCTTCAACGGGAAATACAGGAGGAAATAACGGTGGTTCCGGAAACTCAGGAGGAAATAGTGGAGGCTCAGGAAATTCAGGTGGAAATAATAAAATCACCATTTGTCACTATCCACCGGGAAACACCGGAAATCCTCAAACCATAGAAATACCTGCATCAGCATGGCCTGCTCACCAAGCCCATGGAGATACGCAAGGACCGTGTCCATCTTCATCGGTAAAGATAAAGGAATCAACCAGTAAGCCCGGTATAAAAAAATCTGGCATTAAAAAACCTTAATAATGGAACAAGCGTTATCAGAACATTTTTGGAATGAAAGGTATGAAAAATGTGAAACAGGGTGGGATATAGGTCATATCTCTACACCACTTAAGGATTATTTTGATCAGCTTACGGATAAGGAAATGACTATTCTTATTCCGGGATGTGGAAATGCCTACGAAGCTGAATACCTGAATCAATTAGGGTTTAAGAATGTGGTAGTGTTAGATTTTTCTAAACATGCACTACAGCAATTTAAGCAACGTGTTCCTACTTTTCCTAAACATCATTTAATTTGCGAAGATTTTTTTAAACATAAAGGCGCTTATGATTTGATGGTAGAACAAACCTTTTTTTGTGCATTACATCCCAGTTTAAGAGCAAAATATGCTCAACATGCTGCTGTAATACTAAAGCCTAAAGGAAAATTAGTAGGTCTTTTGTTTGATGATGTCTTAAATACAGACCATCCGCCATTTGGAGGGAATAAAGAAGAATATTTAACTTATTTTTCTCCGTATTTTGATGTAGAAATTATGGAAACAGCAACGAATTCCATACCGCCTAGAGTAGGAAGGGAGCTTTTTATAAAAATGATAAAAAAATAAGCTGATGCTTAAAGATTTAATGGTTGTTGAGTTAGCAAGTGTTTTGGCAGGGCCCGATGTAGGGATGTTTTTTGCTGAAATGGGAGCAAGGGTGATTAAGATAGAAAACAAAACTACTAATGGAGATGTAACCCGACAATGGAGAACAGCTTCAGAAAAAAGCAATCAAGAGAATATCTCTGCTTATTTTTCATCAGTAAATTGGAATAAAAAACATCTTTTTTTAGATTTAAAACAAGCTAATGATAAAAAACAAGTTACTGATTTGCTAAAAGATGCTGCGATTGTAATTGCTAACTTTAAACCCGGTGATGCGGAAAAATTTTCTTTAGATTATCATTCCATTAAACAAATCAATCCGACTATTATTTATGGAGAAATAAATGGTTTTGGAGAGAGTGATAATAGAGTAGCGTATGATGTAGTACTACAAGCCGAAACAGGTTTTATGGGAATGAATGGCACAACAAGTTCAGGACCTTTAAAAATGCCTGTAGCCATGATAGATGTGTTGGCTGCTCATCAGTTAAAAGAAGGGATTTTAGTAGCCTTACTCAATAAAACACAAAGCGGAAAAGGAGCTTATGTGCAAGTTGCTTTGTACGATGCCGCGTTATCATCCTTAAAAAACCAAGCGACTAACTGGTTAATGAATGGTGAGAATGCCAAATTAATAGGTTCTTTACATTCAAATATTGCTCCTTATGGAGAAATTTACCAAACGAAAGATGGCAAGTGGATGGTGTTGGCAATTGGCACGGACAATCAATTTAAAAGTATGTTAACTATTATTGGAGCAACAGCCTTAATTAACGATGAAAGGTTCTTGAGCAATGTTAAAAGAGTAGCTAATAGAAGCGTGTTAGATGATTTACTTAAAAATTACTTCAATAACATTTCTTTATCTAATTTTCAAGAAAATTTTCATAAAGCCAACATTCCCTTTGGAGTAATTAAAGATATTAAAACTGTTTTTGAAGAGGATAAGGCCAAGGCTTTAGTTTTAGAAGAAAAAGTAGGAAGCATCAACACCAAAAGAATTAAAACGGCTGTTTTTAAGATAACGGAAGGATAAGAAATTCATTCCAAAAATTAGTTTTACAGCTAATAGAGTAGGAATGTAGTTTTTTTTTAATCCCGAAGGGATGATATGCTTATAACAATGCTGTTTATGCTGTTCGACCCCATCGGGGTCGTATGTTGTAGTTTATTTTTTATAAACGTTAGACCTCTTTGAGGTCAATTATTCATCATTACTTTTAGCTTAGGGTCTTTATTTCTCAAATCCAGACCACCTTCATAAACAGATTTTAAGTTGACCAAATAGAATGACCAACCAAAGTCACACCCAAGTCGGATGCCTCGCTTTGAATTATCATCTGTCGGAATATTTTTTTGTGTTAGTTCTACAATTACATAATCGTCTAATATAGAAAGTTGAATATCCACTAAACACTCTCCTGCAAAAGTAAACTGAATAAAATCTTTTCCGTTTGCCTCCGTAATTTTACCATGCTCTGTTTCGTCATATAAATACCAATTCCATTCATAACTATATCCTTTTTCTATAGGTGTTTCTTTATTTACGGGTTTTCCGTTAGTATCCATAAAAACAGCGTTACTTAAAAACCACTTTTCAATTGCTGATGCTGTTGTCCAAGCGGTATAAATATCAGCTAGTGG
>CAMPHX010000094.1 GCA_946886085.1 uncultured Flavobacteriales bacterium
ATTTAGAAGGTAATACTTGTTTTTTTTCTCAACAATATGGTTTTGATTTAGCTTTGATTGATAGTGGAGGTTATGCCATAGCAGGTTTTGTGATACCTGATGCACCTAACATTAACAATACACAAGATGCTTGGTTGAGTACGTATGACAGTTTAGGTTGTCAATTGCAAAATACACCGAACAATTTAACTGCTAATGTAAATTACGTAGGAAATGACACCTTAATTGAATTAAATTGGCAGTACAATTCAAGTAATCCTAATGAAGTATTTCTTCTAGAAAGATATTGGGATGAATACTATACATGGAGAATTTTAAATGACGAGTGTACTTATACATTCTCTGGGAATATATTTATAACATCAACCAACTATACAGATACATTACATCAAACAATTGCAAAATATCGTGTATTAGCTGTAGATACCTTAAACCGTCTAACTACATGTTATTCTAACGTTGTTATAGTTGATTTATTAAATAGTGTAGAAGAAAAAAAGGAGAAATCTTTCTTATCTATTTACCCCAACCCTAATAATGGTGTTTTTACATTAGATTTACCTCAAAAAGAGCAATCAAATGAAATTTACATTTATAACATTTCAGGAAAACTTGTTCAACAAATAAACATCAGCAATAATAGCGTTATTGATATAAGCAAACAACCCAACGGAATTTATTTCGTTAAAGTGATACATCAGCATCAGGTAATTACTCAAAAAATTGTTAAGTATTAAACGAAAATGAAAAAAATAGCAATCATATTGATTATGATGTTTTTAACATCAAACATTTTCTCACAGACTCCTAATTTTTTTGTTGACAGTTCTGTTTGGTCATATTATACATATGAATCTACTGAACCCGGAATGTTATTTTATCATACCATACTCGAAAAGGATTCTATTATTGGAGATACAACCATTAATAGTTTATTTTATAAAAAGCTTTTTGTAAGAAGTCAAACAACAAAACATTTCCTGTGTTCCCCTTGTCCATCTATGGTTGTTGATACTGTTGTTAGCTCTGAAAAATACATACGATATGACACCTTAACAAAAAAAGTATTTCTACTTGAAGATACCTCAACTGTGGAAAAATGTATTTATGATTTTAATCTGATAGTTGGAGATACTACTATGATGCAACAATATGGATTCCCTACTTATCCTTATACTATTGATTCTATTAAAAATATTCTATTTTTTGGTAGTAATGTAAAAAAGTTCTTTGTATCGGGCGGTAATTCTGGTGATAATTTTATAATTGAAGGAGTCGGAGGATCTAACGGGTTAACATTCTTTCAACCTAATGAATATGTTGTCTCAGGAGGTTACTACAGTACTTATTTGGCTTGCTTTCAATCTGGAGATAGTATTTTTAATAATGGTGGTTGGACGTGTCCTTCATTTGTGGTTGTTTCAACTGACGAATACAAATTAAAAAAGCAAATAAAAATTTACCCCAACCCCAATAACGGCTCTTTTGAATTTGCAATTGACGCTCCTTTTCAACAGGCTAACCTCACTATTTTTGATGTAACAGGCAAAGTAATTATCCAGCAAAAAATCACTCAAAACAATACCCAATTGAATTTGTTATCTCATCCAAAAGGAATGTATTTTTATCAGTTGTTAATTGATGGAAAACAAGTTACAGGAAAATTGATTGTACAATAGCTTATTGTTGCATTTTATTAAACACGTCCCAAACCACTACGCCAACACTTACCGAAATATTTAAAGAATGTTTGGTGCCATATTGCGGAATTTCGACTACTTCATCTACTTCATTAATTACTTCTTGCTCTACACCAAGTACTTCATTTCCGAATATTAATGCCAATGGTCCATCTTTGCTACACCTAAAATCATTCAGCATGGTGCTATTTTCTGTCTGCTCAATAGCAATAAGCTTGTAGTTTAGGTTTTTTAACTCATTAACGGCTTCAATAGTGGCACTAAAATATTTCCATTCAATAGTTTCTGTTGCTCCTAAAGCAGTTTTTTGTATCTCTCTGTGAGGTGGTTGAGCAGTAATACCACATAAATAAATAGCTTTAATTAAAAACGCATCTGCCGTTCTGAATACAGACCCTATATTGTTTAAACTTCTAATATTATCTAATACGATTATTATTGGCTGTTTTTGCTCTTGTTTAAAATCATCCTCACTCAACCTGTTTAACTCATCATTAGCTACTTTTCTATACTTCATTAATCGCTATTTGTTAATCATTAATCTCTAATCTCTAATTTCCTATCATCAATCCTCTTTCCATTCACTATTTCTTCCTGGTGTATAAGGACTTGGTATTATGGCTAACTTTTTCTCCAACGCTTCTACTTTTTTAACACTTTGCTGCACCATCGTTAATACAGGTTCGTATTCGTTTTTAGCAATAGCAATATTATCTTTTGAAGTGGTTGTTGGAGCCGATGTTGAATTCCATAAACCATAAACTACCGTTTCTATTCTATCCATAATACTCGGATAAGTTTCAAACTCATACTTAGCAATGGCGTTATCTCCATGAAGCATAATACTTACTTCTTCTAGCTCAGCTTGTATTTTTTGTACTTCTTCCAACAAACTAACGTCTACAGACGGAAAAGTTTGAATGGCTTTTTTAATATGAGCTAACCTATCCTTAACTTCTCCCATCAGCTTGCCTGTTCCTTGTACAGATCGTCTTAATTCTGCTACTTCTTTTTGAAACACCAACAATGATTTTTTATCTGCTGCTGCTAAACTATTGTTATTCAACAAATCAATTTCAAAAGATTTAGGCTCTGCCAACTGAGTTACTTTTCCGTTATCATCTAAATACATGGTTACAGAATAAATTCCCGGTAAAGCTAGCTGTCCCACATCAAAAGAGCCATATCTACCCGGTTTAATTTCTTTAAGCTTTATAGGGGTTGTAGTGCTATATCTATAATTCCAAACTACTTTATTAATTCCAGCCTTAGCTTCAGAAGTAATTTTTTGAACTTCATTGCCCGTTGCATCTTTTATTACAAATAAGAAATAAGGTTTTTCTTCTGTAGCTTCTTTTCTTATTTCATCGAAAGAAGGATAGTAATCATCTATATTTTTCTTTTCTAACGCTTTTCTTTTTTCTTTAGCTGTTTTTAACGTATCACTAAAGTAATAAGTAATTACAGCCCCTAAAGGTTTGTTTTCGGCAGTAAAATAACTTTCGCCTTGAGATGCTTTATCTCTTCCACCCAAAGGTTGAGAGGGAATGTACATTAATCCTTTTTTTATATCAAACAAATGTGCTTTTTTCTTCAATAATTCTTTGTCCGCCAATTCTCTTAAAGGGGCATAATTATCTAATACAAAAAATCCTCTGCCAAAAGAACCCAACACTAAATCATTCTCTCTTTCTTGAATTTCCATATCTCTAATAGCAATAGTAGGTACTCCAGATTTTAATTGAAACCATTTTTCTCCTCCATTAAGCGTTACAAAAACGCCAAACTCTGTCCCTGCAAATAATAGATCTGGATTTTTATGATCTTCTGCAAATGAATATACTGCTCCATTTTTAGATAAATTTCCTGCTATAGATTTCCAACTTTTTCCTGCATCTTCACTTTTTAATAAATAAGGAGTAAAATCACCTCTTTTATGATTATTGAAAACTGCATAAACTGTTTTTTGATTGTGTTTCGATGCCTTAAGCATATTTACATAAGTCATTTCAGGAACATCAGCAAATTTCTCATGTTTCTCCCAAGAATTACCGCCATTTTCACTCACCTGAATTAAACCATCATCTGTTCCAACATAGAGTAATCCTTCTTTTAATGGAGATTCATCTAAAGCAACAATGTTTCCGTAAATAGTAGTAGATTTATTTTTCATTACCGCATCCATACTCCAAACTTTACCCATTACCTTCATTTTATTTCTATCAAGCTGACGAGTTAAATCACCACTTACTTCCTCCCAACTATTTCCTCTGTCATTACTTTTAAAGAGTTTATTGGCAGCAAAATACAATCTCTTGTGTTCATGTGGACTAATCAATAAAGGAGCGTCCCAATTCCACCTGTAAGCTGGTTGTCCTTGTTTTGGAAATGGTTGAATAGGTACTTTTTCTCCACTATTTTTCTCGTACCTTACCAACCAGCCGTATTGAGCTTGAGAATAAACAATATTTGGATCAACTGGGTCAACCTGAGACTCAAAACCATCACCGCCATTAGTAATAAACCAATCTGAATTTACAATTCCTGCGTGGTTTATGGTGTTAGATGGTCCACCAATACTATTATTGTCTTGCGTTCCACCATAAATATAATAAAAAGGTAACGTATTATCTACGGTAACCTTGTAAAATTGGGTTACAGGTAAATTTGTTTTAAATTGGTAAGTTGCCCCTCCATCCCAAGTTTCATAAATACCACCATCTGTTCCTATTAAAAAGTGATTAGTGTTAGCAGGATTTATCCAAATACAATGGTTATCCACATGTTTATGTTTTTCTCCAGTTTTTTTAAAGGTTTTTCCACCATCTTCAGTATGATGTAACCAAGTATCCATTGCGTAAACCTTTTCAGGATTTTTTGGGTCGCAAATTATTTCTTGATAATAATTTCCACTAGTGGAGTAATCACCTCTTTTTTCCCACGAAGCACCTCTATTATTGCTTCTGTAAAAACCACCATTTTTATCATTGGCAGCTTCTACAATAGCATATATATATTCCGGATTAGCAGGAGAAATTGCCAACCCAATCCTTCCAATATCTTCTGTAGGCAATCCTTTATTCACTTTTTCCCAAGTTTTACCTCCGTTTGTTGTTTTATGAATTCCTGATTCTGGGCCACCACCAACATAAGTAAAAACATGTCTTCTACGTTGATGAGCTGCTGCATAAAGCACATCAGGATTTCTTGGATCCATTACTATTTCAGAAATTCCTGTATCATCACTAATAAACAACATTCTTTCCCAAGTTTTACCTCCATTAGTAGTTTTATAAACACCTCTTTCTCCTCCTTCTTTCCATAATGGACCATAAGCTGCAACATAAACTATATTAGAATTTTTAGGGTGAACAATAATATTTCCGATATGTTCAGAAGTTTTTAATCCCATATTTTTCCATGATTTACCTCCATCAGCAGAAAAATAAACTCCATTTCCATAAGCAACACTTCTTTGGTTATTATTTTCACCTGTACCCACCCAAATGGCATTTTCATTATTCGGGTCTATGGTTACACAGGCTATAGAATAAGCCCCCTGACTATCAAAAATAGGCTTAAAAGTAGTTCCTGCATTATCCGTTTTCCATACTCCACCAGAAGCTACTGCAACATAATATTGAGAGGTATTAGCTGGATTAACAGCAATATCAGCAATTCTACCCGAAGTAAAAGCCGGTCCTACATTTCTGAATTTAAAAGCATCAAACAACCCCGATTTTAATTCGATAGAAGTATTTTTTTGAGCAAAAACATTAAAAGAAATTAATGCTAAGACAATAATTGTTACGGTTTTAAAATTATTTTGCATAATTATATTTTTTTAGAAGATAGAAATTCAAAAATATCACTTTTTTCGACAGGATAAGCATTAAAAGTTCCCAAAGCTTTTGCTACTAATTCATCATTTTGATTATAAATTTCTCCTGAAGCAGATAAAATTCTTTTACCTTGAAAATCAACTCTACCAATACCTTTTAATACATCACCAAGAAAAGCAGGTTGGTAATAATTAATTTTAAACTCTACTGTTGAAACCAATCTTTTATCTTTAACAACAGCTGTTAATGCTGCAACTCCAAGCACTCCATCCATCATCGCAGCTATCATACCACCATGAATAGTAGTTTTTGTAGCTAAATGCTTCTCCAAAACTTCCATTTCATACAGTATATTTCCCGGACTTTTAATGGTTAATTTCATTCCATTCTCTCTTCCAAATTGATTTACTTTATGATAAATAGCAATTAAATCTTC
>CAMPHX010000095.1 GCA_946886085.1 uncultured Flavobacteriales bacterium
TATTACTACTAATTAAAAATTTTATTTGATGCCCTATTCCGAAAGTATGACCAAGCGGTAACATTTCAAATTCAAAGTGATAAAAAGTATTGTTATCTATATTGGTGAGTACAATATTATCATTTGGGTTGCCATTAAAAATAGACTTGGTATAGGCTCTGGCTTTAGCATTTACAACACCTTCCGTAATAAACATTTCTCTACCATCAGGATAAACATCAATAATTCTAATCATTAAATCAAAATCTGTTTTTGCTGTTGTGTTGGTGGTGGTGTGTCCTTTAGCATAAAGAGAAGCTCTTGGAAAACCAATAACTGTCATGGTATCTGTAAGCGGAGCTGTTTCAAAAGCAATTACATCCGACCGATTTAATGTATGAGAAGCATAAAGTGGGTCGGCAACATTAATAGAACCCTGAGATTTTTTTCCTCCTCCGGGAACGGAAGGAATCATGTTGTTTCCACCAATTGTAATTACAGGGTTATTTGGATCGGCAACATAGGTCAACATGCCTTCATTATTAGTTGGCGCAATAGTGTCAGCATCTAAATTTTGATGTAAATATACCTTTTCTCTTACCACACTATTGGTAAAAGGCAAGGAATCGGTTTCTAACCAATAATTACCTGTATTAGGATTTTGGGCATCATTAGAAGGTCCGGTTACATATAAGCGTATATCTTTAACCTGATTAAAATGGTTGGGGTCGTAAGGAGCCAACGGTCTTGATAGATTTAAAAGTGGAGGAGAAAGGGTTGGTAATGAATAAAATAAGGAAGTAATGTTGCTACCATCATCAATTTCAACAGGTAAGTTGCTTAAAGGAGTTTGTCCACCTAAATAATTTAAAAACTGGTAGTAAGGTATAATATAATTTTTGGATGGGACTCTAATTAAGTTAGTTCCTAAGGGTTGCCAATCATTCGATTCCGGAATAAAAAAGTAAGGCTCGCCACCCAGATGTGTTCTGTACCAACTCATTAATTCAGATTCGTAAATATCATTTAGTAAGTTACTGTCGGTAAGTAGGCTGTCGGTATCTATGTTGAGGTCAAATCCTAATACATCAAAAACATTATCGGGATAAACTTCATCTCCAACAGCTTTAGCACCTATGGTTTGGTGTGTCCATGGACCAACAACTAATTTCTGATTAGAAGAAGGATTGGTATTTCGGGTTTTATTAAACGTTTCAATTTGTCCGTTTATAAAAATATCCCACCAACCTGTAAGGTGGTATATTGGTTTGTTCATATTAGTATATCTAGAGAGTGTTCCATTAACATCTGTTTGTCCGTTAATATTTACAGGAGCAAAAGAAGCATCTAAATCTGCTCGCAAAGGAGAAGTTGGATGAGCACCCGAAGGAAAAGAATTGTTATCATTTACCACAAACCAATCAATTAAATCACTTGTTAAATCCGCTTTGTTAGCGTAGCTATAATCTGCTGGAGTATGAATGGTATTGGTTAAGCTGGTATCGTAAGTTGCTAAAGAATCACTCAAATCCATCATTTGTCCTGTAATCCATCCATTGGATAAAGAATGTCGGTACACACCGTTGTGAAATAAGGTAGAATTATAATGTTCATTGGCAGCAACAGTTGGCATTAGACATTTTATAGGATTGTTAGCTAAACTATGCGGAATATTAGATAACGCTTGGTATTGGGAGTTTCCTAAAGCAGAAGCTCCGTACATGCCAATATTTCCATTGGAATACTTAAAAATCTCATTTATGCCATCTAAATCAACATCAAAAGTTCTGTAGAGGCTATCAGATAAATAAAAAATTGCTTCACTACCATCTGAATGGTTTAAAGCATTTGAAGGATTTGATGTAGCATAAGCATCCATAGGGATTTCTATTGTTGGATGATAATCATGTTTTTGCCAAGAATCGCTGTACATCGGAAAGTAAACTCCTTCACTATCGTATCTGCCTCGCATATCTTGCATCGCATAGCCATAACCTAAAAACGGAAATATTTTACCACCTAAATCATCCGTATTTTTATTGTAAGGAGTTCGTGTAAAAATGATGGGTAAGCTAAAATTGTTAGCGGAAATATTGCTGGTATCAAAAATTACAAACTGCGAATTTTTTGGAATTAACTGAATGGTGTAAGTAGATGCTCCAATAACAATATCGGTAGTTACAGAATCTCTAAAAACGGGCAAATAAATATCGGTAGCTAATTTAATTCCATCTTTGGTAAGCGTATATGTAGTTTCTTTTAAGGAAAGTTCATCAATATTATTATTTGTCCGTTAGGAATAATTTGAGCAAAACCATTTGAAAAAACAATAATTAATAGGTTTGTAAAAAATATTTTAAGAAAATGCATACGCTACTTTTTATCCAAAAATAATTAAAATAGTTAATGAATAAGAATTCTAAGTAAGCTATTGAGTTTTTCTAAGATAGAAAAAGAACTAAAAATTACTTTTCAAAAAGGTAGTTGTTCGGATAAGTTGGTTATCTAATCACATTTACATGTCCAATTTTGGAATGTTTTTTACCATCAATATCTTGAAATTCTAATTTCCAAACATAAACACCATTTTGTACAAATTTACTTTTATAAGTACCATTCCATTGTTCAAAAAGTGTATGTGATTCAAAAATAATTTCGCCCCATCTGTCAAAAATAAAGAAAGAGTAATTTACTTCACTAATACCAAACCCTTTCGGACCAAAACCTTCATTTAAGAAATCAAAATCAGGAGTAAATGCATTAGGTACATAAATGCCAAATTCACCCTCTACTTCCAATATTTTTGTGATAGTTCTAATACATCCATTATCATCAATAACGGTAAGTGTTATGGGGTAATGTCCTGTATCAACAGGGAATTCATACGTTGGATTTTGTATATAGCTTGAATCTAAGCCACCAATATCCCAAGCCCAACCTACAATATTAAAATAAGATTGATCAAAAAAGCTAACAGTAGGGTTTAGCATGGTAGCGGGATTATCTTTCATATAAAAATCAGCTGTAGGGTTTTGATGTATGGTAATGTAATTTGGATAAGTTACACTATTGGCACATCCTCCTGCAGCAGCAGATGAAGTAATGGTAAGAGTTACATCATAAGACCCTGTATTATTATAAACATGATGAACAGTATCTCCAACAGCAGAACTACCATCACCAAAATCCCAAATAGAAGACCCAACCATACCACCAGTAGTATCTGTAGTATTGTAAAATTCAAAAGTTTCTACAGGGGTTTCACAAGCTTCAAATTTGTCAGCAGTAAAGTTTACTTGTGGTAATGGCATAACATTAATAGTTACTGTCCCTGTAGTTGGAGGAGAACAACCATCGTTTAATGTTACGGTGTAAACAGTTGTTGTCGCAGGAGAAACTACTTGACTAGAATCTGTTGAGCCATTACTCCATTGGTAAGTATAAGGACCACCATTTCCAAAGAAAGGAGTAGCATATATTATTACAGATTCTCCCGGACAAATACTCGTATCTGAAGGACTGGCTACAACCGATAATGGAGGTGTAACCGTTACGGTAACATTTATCGTAGGTGAAGTACAACCATTTCCATCGATAGCAAAAACAGGGTAATTTGTTGTTGCCGGAGGAGAAACGGTGTAAGTAGAAGTAGTTGAAGCTCCGTTGTTCCAATTGTAAGTGTAACCACTTCCTGAACCACCGCCCGCAGTAGCTGTAAGCGTAGCAGATTGTCCTGTGCAAATAGTTACATCTGATGCACTTATGGTTACGGAATCTGGGTCAGTTAATGTTAAAGATACAGTATCTGTACACGAGTTTGCATCTGAAATAGTAACCGTATAAGTTCCTGCACATAAATTATTAAACGTTCCTGATGCTTGAAAATTAATACCATCAATACTGTATTGTTCACCACCTGCAGGAGAAGTGCCTGTTACAGTAACTGTTCCATCACAATCTCCATTACATATTGGATCAGTAAAATTAGATGAATTGATAGTTGGTCCTGCAATGCTATTAACTGTATAAGAAGCTGTAACCTGGCAACCAACAGCATCTTCCACAACAATGTTATACGTATTTGCAGCTAAGTTAGAAAATGTATTACCAGCTTGGAACGTAGCTCCTCCATCAATACTATATTGATAAGGAGAAACACCATCAATAGCAGTTATAGTTATAGTTCCATCATTTGCAGAACAAGTTGAAGGAGTAGTAACAGTACTTTCAGAAAGGTTTGAAAAGGTAATAGTAACTACATCACTTGTAACACAAGCAGCAGTATTGGTTTCTGTCCATGTAAAGTTATAGGTTCCTGCTGAAGGAACAGTTACTGTTGCCGTTGGAGAGTTAACAGGGTTAAATACAACGCCCGCAGGTCCTGACCAACTTCCGGTTCCTATACTTGGAATGGCATTTAGAGCATAAGTTAATACACAAGAAGTATCATCAACTCCTGCGTTCGCATTTGGTAACCCAACAAATGGACCACCGGAAATAGTTATCGGACAGCCGTTATCATCAATCACATCAAAACTATACATGTCTCCATTTAGTAAACCATTAATTTGTATAGTACCACCGTTAGGTGTTGTTGTATTTACAAAACTTGCATTTGCAGGAGATAAGTTAGAGGCAGTAAAATTAGAACCATTAATAGCAGGATAGCCTCCTGTAATGGTTATAGTGAAAGAACTATCCAAACAATCTTCAGTTGGGTTAGCGCTAACAATTTGTGGTAAATATTGAACAGCGATAGGGTTGCCCATATCATAACATGGCATAGTAGTATTAACATAACTATATGTTCCACTAATGGTGTCATAAAATGTTATAGGAACATAATATAAAGTATTATTTGTCCAAGGTCCCACCCAACTAGGTTGTCCATTAGTATTAATATCACTAAATCCATTGCCAAAGCCTACCACGCCAACAAAACAAGGGTCGTTCGTAATATCATCATGAGGAGGAACATTGCTTGGTACAGTTCCTATCGTTGGAGGACAGCTATATATTAAATAACCTATTCCAGGATTGTAAGCTGGTCCGGGAGGATTGTTAGCAACTGCTGGAGGATTATAACCTATATTAGAATTAATATAAATTTGATCTCAACTACATCAAATGTAGTTGGTTGTTCCATTTCCTGTCATGTTTATATTGAAGTTGCCAATTTGAGCAGCACATCCACAAGCAGCAGGGGCAGTAGAGTTGAGAGAGACAGTGCATGAGGGATCGGCAGCAAAGGTAGCTGTAATCGTAATGTTATTTCCATTTGAGTTCATTCCTGATATGCTCCAATTCATAGGAGAAACATAAGGAGGGTAAATGATAGTATCATAGGTATTGACACCATCATTTATCGTAATCACAAGAGAGTCTGTTACTATACTTGTTGTAAAATCAATAGTACCGTTTACAGTATATGTATTATTTGGCTGACAAGCACCAATATTTGCAGTAAAATTGTTGATGTTACAAGTAACGGTGCAGCTAGCAGGAGCCGTATAGTTTTGAGTGAGTGTACAAGTTGGGTCGGCAGAAAAAGTAGCAGTTATTGTACAGTTGGCACCATTTGCAGTAACTCCGGGAATGTTATAATTAATACTTGAAGCAAAAGGAGGATTAATAACGGTACTTCCTCCACAAGAATTAGTAATGGTTAGTGTGCCTGTTGCTGGCGGATTGGTAACATTAATTGTTCCTGTTATGTCATATTGATTGTTTATAGAATTACAAGCTCCGGGAACAGCAGTCAAACCTGTTATATTACAAGTAACAGTACAGTTAGCAGGAGCTGTATAGTTTTGAGTGAGTGTACAGGTTGGGTCGGCAGAAAAAGTAGCAGTTATTGTGCAGTTAGCACCATTAGCGGTAATTCCGGGAATAGTGTAGTTAATACTTGAAGCAAAAGGTGGGTTAATGACCGTACTTCCTCCACAAGAATTAGTAATGGTTAGTGTGCCTGTTGCTGGCGGATTGG
>CAMPHX010000096.1 GCA_946886085.1 uncultured Flavobacteriales bacterium
AGATTTGTATTAAAAAATATATTTTACTCCTAATACAATTTGATCGTGATTGGTTTTGCTGTTAAAAATATGTGCTGAAGAAATGTGGTTAAATCCGGCAGAAAGTGAGAAATGTTGGTGAATAGGTTTGGTAAGGTAAAACCCTTGAGATAGATTAAGCCCTTCATTAATTCCATCGGTAGAATTTTTCTTGCTTTCAGCCCAAACAGTTCCTATTAAAAATTCAATATACCATTGCTTGATAATAAGAAAACTAAATTGGAATCCTGCTCCTGTTGTAGCACTTCCTTGGTCACTTAAATTAAAAAGAGCTATAGGTCTTATCAGAAAAAGTCGTTTATTAAATTCTCCTTTATTAGCTATTGAGTCATTGAAATTGTTGGCATAATCTACACTCCATCTAAACGGAAAATATATAATAGATGAAAAACCAAAACCATCACCAAAATTATTTTCAAAAGTAATTCTATCTCTGTAGGTTGAGCCATACAAAGCAATGTTTAACTGATTGATTTCCATTTGCATTTTGCCTTTATTACTTTGGGCAACAACATTTCCTGAAAAAGTAAAAATGAAAAAGGTTAATATGGTTAATATCGTTTTAATCAAAATAAATTTGAAGGGTTTTAAAATGGAAAAAAGTATGGAATTAAAAGCGAAGCTAATATCCAATAGATAATACTTAGCGGAAGTCCTGTTTTTATAAAATCTCTAAACTTATACCCTCCGGCACTATACACCATGGTATTGGTTTGATAGCCTATTGGAGTCATAAAACTTGCTGAAGCAGCAAACATAATGGTCATTAAAAATGGTAAAGGGTTTAGTCCTAAATTTGCTGCAGTAACAATGGCTATTGGTGTTAATAATGCTGCGGTGGCATTGTTAGAAATAAATTCTGTAGTTATGGTGGTTAGTAAGTACAATCCTGAAATAATGGCAATAGGACCCCAAGCACCTAGGTTATTAATAATAGTATTAGCTACTTTATAATCTAATCCGGTATTTTTTAATGCAACTCCGAAACTTATTGATCCGGCAAGTAGAAAAATAATTTTCCAATTAATGGCTTCATACATTTCTTTCATAGAAAGGCATTTCAGTAGAATTAATGTTATTACTCCCGAAATGGTACCTGTCATAATATCTAAAATATTAAACGAAGCTAAAGCAACTACAATTAAAATTACACTTAGCACGATGCTAAAATTTTTCTTATCAAAATCAACAATATTGTTTTCCGAAAGTAAAACAAAAGGAGCATCTTGCTGAGTCTCTTGTTTTTTTAATTCTTTAATGTAGTGGTTTTTAATTTCGGCAAGAATAACATCTCCCGACTTTAATTTTGTTTTATACACATCTTCATTTACAACATCTTCTCGGTGCATGATAGCCAAAGGAATACCTCTAAATCTTCTTCGGAAATCGACATCTTTGAGGGTTTTTCCATCAAAATAAGAGTTAGAAGTAATAATTAATTCAACTAAGGTAGAATTTTTTTCTTTCAGATCGTTATCACCAATCATTAAAGGTGATTGATTCATAATTCTAACTTTATCTTTAAGCGATTTAATTTTATCTATGTTGCATCTAATTTTGAGGATATCGTTTGCTTGTAAAATAAAATCTCCGGCAGGAAGCATATAACTTTCTTTGTTTCTACGTACTTCAATAATATCAATATCAATTTCTTTTAAAAGAGAAGATTCCATAATAGATTTTCCTACTGATTCGGAGTTAGGCAATAGTTCAATTTCTGTAAGGTAGTTTCTCATTCCAAATTTTGCCTCTAAATCTTTTTCGTTAATTCTTGTGGGTAACAATTTTATTCCAACCAACAGCATGTAAATAACTCCAGCAAACAGAAGTATTAACCCCATGATTGTCATGTCAAACATTTCAATAGGAGGGAGTCCTTCTTTTTCTGCAATTCCGTTTATTAATAAATTGGTTGATGTACCAATAAGTGTACAAGTTCCACCAAAAATGGAAGCAAACGAAAGTGGGATAAGCATTTTGGTAACGCTATGATTAGAAGCACTTGCAATTTGAATAATAATAGGGATAAAAATTGCCACTACAGGTGTATTGTTTATAAAAGCAGAGAAAAATGCTATTAACAACATCATTAATCCCATACCGATATAAAAGTTTTTTCTAAAAACAGAAGAAAGTCTTAAAGCCAATACTTGTAAAGCACCTGTCTTTAATAGTGCGGCACTTAATACAAACATAAAAGCGACAGTAATGGTGGCTTTGTTGCTAAATCCGCTAATGCCTTCTTCGGGAGTTATAACACCAAACAGCACAAAAGCAGCCATAATAATAAGAGCAACTAAATCTACCGAAAGCACTTCTGTAATAAAGAGTATAAAAGCCCCTAAAAGTAGAACAATGGTTATAATGGTATTAAAGTCCATAGTTGTATAAATAGAAAACAAAAATACATACTTTGGTGAATAAGCCTAAATAAAATAGTTGTATTTTCAATGATTGTGATAAAAATAGAACTTCATGTGAAAAAAACCAATAAATCTTATAAATAAAAATTAGTTAAATTCTGAGTAAACTTGTACTTTTGGCTTTTATGGAATTTTCAGCAGAACAAATAGCAGGCATACTTAACGGAGAGATTATAGGTGATTCTCAGGTTAAGATAAACAAATTGTCTAAAATTGAAGAGGGAGAACCTCAATCCATTTCTTTTTTGGCAAATATGGCTTATGAACATTATTTATATACTACGGATGCTTCTATAGTTATTATAAATAAAGATTTAAAACTTCAAAAAGCTGTTAAAGATACGTGTACTTTAATAAAAGTGGATAATGCTTACGAATGTTTTGCTAAACTGTTGGAGACTTATCAGCAAATGAAAGGAAGTAAAACAGGAATAGAACAACCATCGTTTATAGCTGAATCAGCTAAATTAGGTGACAACTGTTATGTAGGAGCTTTTGCTTATATTGGTGAAAATGTTACCATAGGTAATAATGTTAAGATTTATCCTAATACTTATGTTGGAGATAATACAACAATAGGAGATAATAGTGTTTTGTTTGCAGGTGTTAAATTGATGGATAAAATTGTGGTAGGAAAAAATTGTATTTTCCATGCAGGAGTGGTAATAGGTTCAGATGGTTTTGGTTTTACACCAGATGAAAGTAATGTATATAGTAAAGTTCCTCAAATAGGAAATGTAGTTATTGAAGATGATGTGGAAATAGGAGGGAATACAGTAATTGATAGAGCTACAATGGGTTCTACGGTTATTAAAAAAGGAGTAAAACTCGATAATTTAGTGCATATAGCACATAATGTAGTAATAGGAGAGAACTCAGCAATTGCAGGACAGGTTGGAATTGCAGGTTCAGCAAAAATTGGAAAAAACTGTATGATGGGAGGACAAGTAGGAGTTGCCGGTCATTTAACTATTGCCAATGGAACTAAAATAGCTGCACAATCAGGAATTGGAGCAAATATAAAAGAAGAAGGAACTGTAGTCCAGGGGTCTCCGGCTTTTTATATAGGAGATTATAAACGTGCTTATGTAGGGTTTAAAAAGCTTCCTGAAATATTAGACAGATTAAATAAATTAGAAAAGAATAACCAATAAAAGATTAGCATAAATAGTTTCAAAAACTTAACTATAAATCGCTAAGCGCTAAACTTAACTAGTATGGCAAAACAAAAAACAATAAAAGATTCATTTAAAGTAGTCGGAGTAGGACTACATACAGGCGTTAAAGCAACATTAACAGTAAATCCTGCACCTGATAATCATGGATTTAAATTTAAAAGAACTGATGTAGAGGGGCAACCAATTATTCCGGCTGATGCTAACTTGGTGGTAGATACTTCCAGAAGTACTACATTAGCTAAAGATGGGGTAAAAGTACATACTACAGAACATATTTTAGCTGCTTTGTTTGGTTTAGAAATAGACAATGCACTTATTGAATTAGATGGACCTGAAGTTCCAATTATGGATGGAAGTGCTTTTCCTTTTGTCAGTATGATTAATCAAGTAGGCATTGTAGAGCAAGAAGCAGACAAAGACTATTTTGTAGTAACTGATAACCTAACTTATGAAGATATGGAAAGACATACAGAAATGTTGGCTGTTCCTCAAGATGAGTTTAGGATAACCGTTATGGTAGATTACAATTCTGTAATATTAGGTACACAGCATGCTCATATGTATCATGCAGGTGAATTTGTCGAAGAAATTTCTAAATGCAGAACTTTTGTTTTTTTAAGAGAATTAGAAGTATTGGCAAAAAATGGCTTGATTAAAGGTGGAGATTTAGACAATGCAATTGTATTGGTAGATAAACCATTACCTCAAGAAAAATTAGATGAAATAGCCGATTTATTAGGAAAACCTCATATTAAAGTTGATAAAGCAGGAGTCTTAAATAACTTAACGCTTCATTTTCAAAATGAACCTGCAAGACATAAACTATTAGATATTATAGGAGATTTAGCTTTAGTAGGAAAGCCTATAAAAGGTCATATTTTAGCAGCTCGTCCAGGACATAAAGGAAATGTAGATTTTGCTAAAATCATTAAACAAGAAATTAAAAAACAGCAGAAAGGAAATGTATTTTTCGACTTAACAAAAGAGCCCGTTTACGATATTAATCAAATTACTAAACTATTGCCTCATAGATACCCATTTTTATTGGTTGATAAAATTATTGAAATGGATGAAAATAGCATCGTTGGAGTTAAGAATATTACGTTAAACGAACCACAATTTACAGGTCATTTCCCAAATAATCCGGTAATGCCTGGAGTACTTCAAGTTGAAGCGATGGCTCAAGCAGGTGGAATTTTAGTACTTAGTCAAGTTCCAGATCCGGAAAATTACATGACTTATTTTATGAAAATTGATGGTGTGAAATTTAAAAGAAAAGTAATTCCGGGTGATACGCTTGTTTTTAAATTGGAATTATTATCTCCCATAAGAAGAGGAATAGTTCACATGAGTGGTAAAGGATATGTTAATGGACAGTTAGCAATAGAAGCAGAATTAATGGCTCAAATTGTTAAAGAAAAAACAGAAGAAAAGGCAACAGTAGCATCACATCAATAAAAAATACTAATTTCGCTGTTGCAAAAACAAAAACTATTTATTGAATGGAAAAATATCCAATGACAAATATTCATCCTAATGCAAAAATTGCTGATGATGTAAAAATAGATCCATTTACCACCATATACGATAATGTTGAAATAGGCGAAGGAACATGGATAGGTTCAAATGTTACTATTTTTAGTGGAGCAAGAATTGGAAAAAATTGTAAGATTTTTCCCGGAGCCGTAATTTCAGCAATTCCTCAAGATTTAAAATTTGACAACGAAGATACTACTGCCGAAATTGGAGACGGAACCATCATTAGAGAATGTGTAACCATTAACAGAGGCACAAAAGATAGAAATAAAACAGTAGTAGGCAAAAATTGTTTGCTGATGGCATATGTACACGTAGCTCACGATTGCATAGTTGGAGATAATTGTATATTAGCAAATTGCGTAAATCTTGCCGGACATGTTGTTTTAGGAGATTTTGTAATTATTGAAGGAGTTGCCGGGGTTCAACAATTTGTTCATATTGGAGAACATGCATTTATTGCCTCTGGAGCAAATGCTAGAAAAAATGTACCTCCTTATGTAAAAGCAGCTAGAGATCCATTAACTTATGCAGGTGTAAATTCTGTAGGGTTAAGAAGAAGAGGATTTTCTACAGATGTAATACTTCAGATAGAAGATATTTATCGTTCACTTTATGTGAGAGGTTTGAATGTTACTAACGCTGTTAGAGTGATAGAACAAGAAGCACCAAAATCAAAAGAAAAAGATATCATTTTAAAATTTATTGAAGAATCTACAAAAGGAATTATTAGAGGTCCTATTGTATAGC
>CAMPHX010000097.1 GCA_946886085.1 uncultured Flavobacteriales bacterium
ACATATACTGTTTACCTTACTCATAACAGTTTATTGTTTTTCGGTTAGTTGGTATGGACAAGGTGCGAGTTACGAAAAAGTAATTACGGACGCTAATAAATCAGATTTAAATGTTGCTCATTTTAAAGTCGAATTTTATACTAGTCCTGCTTCTCAGAATTTCACTATAAACTTAACTTCTTTATCTTCTTTTTATAAAGAAGTCTTTTCGGAAGATGAATTTGCTGAGCTAACTAATAATCAAATTCAGAACGATAGGTATTATAGTTATCTTAGGTTCTCTTATTCCTTTGTTACACTATTTAGTGTAGCCGATATCATCTTTCCTTTTCATTGTTTCTGGTAAAAATTCATTTTTTTTGTTGCAACGCAACTAATTTAATTTCAGCATATTGATGTTTTTTCAATGTGCAATTATTCAATATTTAAATAAAAAAAAATGGATTTAGGAGTCGCTTTAGTAGGAGCTTTAGTTATTGTTGCCTGCTTATTGCCTTTTATTATAATGTATAAAACAAAAAAATACAAAGAAGAACAATTATTAGAAGAACTGAAAAACACAGCTAGTGAAAAAGGATTATTGCTTACCAACTACGAAGTTAGTGGAGATTTATCTATAGGAATAGATGAAACTAGTAATGTTTTTTGTTTTTGTAAAAATGTTAGAGATAATAAGTCGCAAGAATTTATTCGTCTAAATGAGGTAAAAAAATGTAGTTTAATTAACCTCAAAAATTCAACAGGTAGTCAGTCTATCATTGATAAATTAGCTTTGTCTTTTGAATTTAAAACTAAAACCAACCCAAGTGTTTCCGTTGTGTTTTACGATTCAGAACAACAATTACAGTTGAGTAAAGAGCTGCAATTAATTGAAAAATGGTATAGTATCATTAATCAAAAAATTAAAGCGTAATTAGTTAAGTATTTTTATTTTGTGAAGCGGACTGTTCTATACAGTTCGCTTTTTTTATTTTTGCCTGTAACTTTTTGAGATACTCGAGCGTCATATTCAAAAACTTATAAAAACCCTGCTTTTGACTATAAGCCAATTTAATAAATGTGTTGATGATTATTCTGATAATCTTTATCGCTTTGTGTTGAAAAACATTAAGGATGAGGAAAAGGCGAAAGATATTATTCAAGATACCTTTGAAAAATTTTGGCATAAAAAAGATACTGTGCAGGCGGGAAAAGAAAAATCGTACCTTTTTACTATTGCCTACCATGCTTTTATAGATCAGACTAGAAGAGACAAAAAAATGGGCAGTTTTAAGGAAGTTAAAGAAGAAGATTTTTTTGAAAATTCTCATTACAGCGATTTGCAAGAAGTATTACACCAAGCTATTAATCAGCTTCCGGAAGACCAAAAAGCAGTGATTATGCTTAGAGATTATGAAGGTTATGCGTATGATGAAATTGCTGAAATTACAGGTTTATCAGAATCACAGGTTAAGGTTTACATTTTTAGAGGAAGAAAGTTTTTACAACAATATTTGGGAAGTATAGAACAAGTTTTATGAGCAACATTAACAGACATAATTACGAAGCCTTTTTGCTCGATTATTTAGAGCAGAACTTATCGCCAAATATGGTGGCTGAGCTGATGGTTTTTTTGGAGCAAAATCCCGATTTAAAAGAAGAGTTTGATGAACTACAAGCATTTGAAGTACTTGAACCTACTTCCGTTCTATTTGATAATAAAGTAATGCTAAAAAAAGAGGCTTTAGATAATTTAATGATTGCCGAAATAGAAGGAATAAATACTTCTCAGGAAACAAAAACATTAAAAAATATCTTGAAAGCAGATAAAATTGCAAAAAATGATTTTATGCTTTTTCAGCAAACGAAATTAAAAGCTAAAAAAATCATTTTTGAAGATAAAAACGCATTAAAAAAAGAGGCGGTTATTATTCCGTTAAGATGGTTTAAAAATGCTGCAGCTGCTGTCATAGTTATGACTATTTTAATTCAAGGAATAGATGATGGTTCAACTGTTGAGAACCAATTTCAAATGGCAACTTTTAATCCGATGCCTATAACTAAAGAAGTGTTTACCATAAAAGAAACTACGCACAAACCAACTACATCAACTACTCAACCTATTAAACTAAAATCGAAGAAAGTTGTTGAAGAAAACACAACTACTACACCTGATGAAAAACTAAATACCACTGAACGATTAGCTGTAAATCATATTGAGGAAAAAGACAGTATTGTCATTTTACCAACGGTGCTAAAAAAAGAAGAAAAAGTATTAGCCAATAACATTAAAGAGCAAACTCCAGTTTTAACTATTGGCGGATTTCTGAAAAAAGAAGCTTCCAAAAAAATTCTTCAGGAGGAAACTACCAATACAAAACAGTCATTAGAAATAGTTGTTGCCGATTTAGCCGCAAAAGTTGCCGGTAAAAAAGGCGGCATGAAAAAGAATAAAAATGATGAAGGAGAGGTTAAAGAATATGCCTTAAGTATAGGTAAATTCTCTATTTCAAGAAAAGTTAAAAATTAATTTTTCTGAGCTGTAACAAATAGATTGGCTCAAGCGTCACACATTCAAAACGAATTAATTTTTTGAGATAGCTATCAAAAAAACAATATCAAACAAAACAAGTTAAAAACATAAACAGATGAACAAAAGAATTTTAATAGTAGTGCTAAGTTTGTTATTCGTAACAACTGTTTTTGCACAAACAACAGAAAGAACGGTAGAAAGTTTTGATAAAATTAACATCTCCTCTTCCTTAAGTGTAGTATTAATTGAAGCTGAAAACGAAAAGATTGAAATCATTGGCGTTCCTGAACAATACTTGGAAAATCTTATCACCGAAACTAAAAATGGCACCTTAAACATTTATGTAAAAGCTAGGGTAAAAAGTGCCAGCGATATGCAAGTAAAAGTCTATTATACTACTTTAAACAACATTGAAGTAAGCGGTGCAGCGGGAGTGAAATCTCAAAATGATATTAATAGCGAAAATTTAGTCATTAACTCTAGTGGAGCAACAGAATTAGACTTTTCAATTAATGCACAAGATGTTTCTTTAACTACCTCTGGAGCGAGTTCTGTAAAGCTGAAAGGAGTAACAAAAAACTTTACTGTTTCACTTTCGGGAGCTGCCGAACTAAAAGCACAAGATTTTGAAGCTAAAAAGGTAGCATTAACTACTTCCGGAGCAGCAGCCGTTAAGGTTTTTGCCGTTCAAGAAATATCAGGAGTACTTTCTGGAGTTTCTGAAGTAAAAATTTATGGAAATCCTCCTATTAATAACCTTCAAAAATCAGGGTTGGCGGATATTAAAAATGGAAATAATGTTTCTATAACGCTTCCAAATGATACTTTAGGAGAAATCAACACCAAAAGTAAAAACGATACTACCAGAATTAAATGGGGTGGAACAATGGTATTAATTATTGATGATTCGGTTTCCATTAATAGACCTGTTAAAAAAAGACGTAACCATTGGGCTGGAATTGATTTGGGAATAAACGGTTTTGTAAATGCCAGCAATAGCTTAAACCTAAATAATCCTGCCGGATTAGATACGAGCAATCCGTCAAAAGTTACTCAATTTATGGAGTTAGATTACGCTAAATCTTGGACAGTGAGCATTAACTTTTACGAGCAGTTTATAAAACTTTACCAGCATCATGTTGGTTTAGTTACAGGATTAGGAATAGAGTATAATAATTACGAGCTCAAACACAATGTTCAGTTAATTTCTAAAGGAGGAAGTTTTGTGCATGAAAATGTTACTCCATATAATGAAAGCTATACTTGGGGAGTAATTGACACCAGCATTAATTATTCTAAAAACAGGTTTAAAACCTTTTATATTAATGCTCCTTTGTTGTTGGAGATAAATACGGGACAACACAAAAATAAGTCCTTTCATTTTGCAGCCGGAACCATTGTAGGGTATAAGTTTACCACTAAAATGAAGTATAAATATAAAGAAGATGGAGATACCCAAAAATATAAGGACAATCAGGATTTTAACACCAATCCTTTTAGAGTGAGTTTAACAGCAAGAGTTGGATACGGAAGATTGAACTTATTTGCAACTTATGGATTAACCCCATTATTTGAAAAAAATAGAGGCCCAGAACTGCACGCCTTCAGTGTTGGTGTGACTTTGTTAGGGTTTTAACTTGAATAATAAAAACAAACAAAAATAATTTTTATAAATGCAGCATAAAATAAAAATTCTTTTTCTTTTCATAATATTTTCTTTAATAGCCTGTAGAGAAAGTGCTCACGTAGATTTAATTGTTAGAAATGGCACTATATATACGGTAAATGATATGTTTGAAGTTGCTCAGGCTATGGCAATTAAAGATGGTAAAATTGTAGCGATAGGACCTGAAAATGAAATTTTAAATAAATATTATGCAACCGAAGTTATTGATGCAGAAAAAAAAGCCATTTACCCCGGTTTTATTGATGCTCACTGTCATTTTGTTGGGTATGCTAAAAATTTGTTAGAAGTAAATTTAATTGGTTCTAATTCTTTTGATGAAGTGATAGAAAGACTGCAGCAGTTTGTTGCCAAAAATGAAATATCCAAAGGTAGTTGGATAATAGGAAGAGGTTGGAATGAGAATTTTTGGCAAGATAAAAAAATGCCTACTAAAGAAAAGTTAGATGAACTTTTTCCTGATAATCCTGTTTTTTTATCAAGAGTGGACGGACATGCAGCTTTGGTTAACCAAAAAGCAATGGGTTTGACAGGAATAACAGCAAATACAAAAATTGAAGGAGGTAGAATTGATTTAGTAAATGGAAAGCTTACAGGAATTTTAATTGATAATGCAAAAATGTATGTACAAAATCAGTTGCCAGCATATACTAAAGCTCAGATAGAAAAAGCTTTAATTGAAGCAGAAAAACACCTTTTTGAAGTTGGATTAACAACGGTAGATGATGCTGGTTTAGAAAAAGTTGATATTGAGTTGATTGATGAGTTGCAACAAGCCAATAAGCTTCAAATTAAAGTGTATGCAATGGTTTCTGCAACACCTGAATTACTGGATTATTATTTAGAAAAAGGCACATACAAAACGCCTAAACTAAATGTTTCTTCTTTTAAGTTCTATGCTGACGGCTCTTTAGGGTCAGAAAGTGCTTGTTTGTTACATGATTATCATACTACTAAGGACAATAAAGGATTGATTTTACATGAACTAGAATTTTATGAAAAATATGCACCATTATTAGCGGAAAAAGGTTTTCAGATGAATACACATGCTATAGGAGATTCTGCTACCCGAATGATGTTGAAGGTTTATGAGCTAGCGTTAAAAACAACCAATGATAAAAGGTGGAGAATAGAACATGCCCAAGTGGTTCACCCGGAAGATTTAATACAATTTAAAAAATTGACCATTATTCCTTCTGTTCAGCCTACACATGCGATGTCTGATATGGAGTGGGCAGCAGAAAAATTAGGTGATGACAGAATGAAAACAGCTTATGCCTATAAAGATTTATTAAACCAAATAGGCATGATAGCGTTGGGAACTGATTTTCCTGTGGAAGACATTAATCCGTTATATACTTTTTATAGTGCCACCATCCGAAAAAATTTAGAAGGAAAACCCGCACAAGGCTTAATGATGGAAAATGCATTGAGCAGAGAAGAGGCATTAAAAGGAATGACCATTTGGGCTGCTATAGCCAATTTTGAAGAAGAAGAAAAAGGGAGCTTAGAAGTGGGTAAAAGTGCTGATTTTATTATCACCAACAGAGATATTATGAAAGTTGATGAACAAGAACTTCTTAAAACTAAAGTAGAAAAAACTTTTGTAGATGGAAAAATAGTTTTCGGGAATTGATTTGGGAATTAACTTTTAGTACCATAGTTACTTAATGAATGGTTTTTGTTATAATGTTTGTCAGCTAAGTATAATAT
>CAMPHX010000098.1 GCA_946886085.1 uncultured Flavobacteriales bacterium
ACTTAAAAGCTGACTTAGAAAAAGAAGAAAAAAAATAATTTTTCTTCTTTAAAACAATAGCAAAAACTGCCTTGATGAATTTCAAGGCAGTTTTTTTTTTGAGAAAATCAAAAAAATACAACATAAATTGCAACTACAAACAACTTAGTATCTATATTTGCAGATACATGCAAAGTTCGGATAGAATCATATTAGACCCTAAACAATTTGAACTAACAATCAAAAGATTATCTCACCAGCTTATTGAAAATTATGGTGACTTTAAAGATACTGTTATTATAGGGCTTCAACCCAGAGGTTATTTCTTAGCAGAAAGAATTCATCAAGAGTTAATGAAAATTGATGCTAAACTCGATATTAAACTCGGTTCGCTCGATGTTACTTTCTATAGAGATGATTTTAGAAGACAAGACACCCCTATTATTCCGAACAAAACCGAAATTAATTTTATAATTGAAGACAAAAAAGTTATTCTGATAGATGATGTACTTTTTACCGGAAGAACCATACGCTCCGGATTGGATGCTATGCTAGCATTTGGTCGACCAAAAACCGTTGAATTACTGGTTTTAATAAACCGAAGGTATAAAAGAGATTTGCCCATACAAGCAGATTATATCGGGAAAAACGTGCATTCAATTGTTTCAGAAAGAGTTAAAGTAAACTGGAAAAATATTGACAAAGAAGATAAAGTAATTTTATATACACCGGAATAAAGTAATTGAAGATTGGAAATTAGAAATTTAAGATTAAAATAACGATTAACCATTAAAATGAGTAAGCTAAGCACCAAACATTTATTAGGAATAAAATACCTTCAGAAAGAAGATATTAACCTGATTTTTGAAACTGCCGATCATTTTAAACAAGTAATTAATCGTCCGATAAAAAAAGTCCCTTCTTTACGAGACATTACCATAGCCAATTTATTTTTCGAGAACTCTACCAGAACCAAACTTTCTTTTGAACTGGCTGAAAAAAGACTTTCTGCCGATGTTATCAACTTTGCCTCATCGAGTTCTTCTGTTACCAAAGGAGAAACCTTAATAGATACCGTAAACAACATCCTTTCTATGAAAGTGGACATGGTAGTAATGAGACATCCTAATCCGGGAGCCGCTTATTTTCTATCTCAACATGTAGATGCAAAAATTATAAATGCTGGTGATGGTGCTCACGAACATCCTACACAAGCACTGCTTGATGGATATTCCATGAGAGAGAAATACAAAGATTTAACAGGTAAAAACATTATAATAGTTGGCGACATTACGCACTCAAGAGTGGCATTATCTAACATCTTTTGCTTACAAAAAATGGGGGCTAATGTAAAAGTTTGTGGACCACTCACACTAATTCCAAAATACATCAATTCACTTGGTGTAGAGGTTATTTCCAACTTAAAAGAAGCCTTAGAATGGTGCGATATTGCTATGATGCTTAGAATACAACTAGAAAGACAAGACACTAAATTTTTCCCATCAATAAGAGAATACACGCAACAATATGGTTTAAATAAAGAATTGTTAGATTCACTTTCAAAAAAAATAACCATCATGCACCCGGGACCAATTAACAGAGGTGTTGAGATAACTTCTGATGTAGCAGATAGCAATCAATCCATCATTTTAAATCAGGTAGAAAACGGTGTGGCTATAAGAATGGCTGTGCTGTATTTGTTAGCAGGCAGGGTTGATTGATTATAATTAGAGATTAATCTGTCAACCGTGAACTGAAAAAACCAACAACTATTAACCATTAACCTCAAACTAAACTCATAAACTTTTAAACCAACTTCAAACATTAAACTTTAAACATACAAGCATGAAAGCAATTATCAAAACAGAAAAAGGAGACATGACCGTAGAATTTTACGAAAAAGACGCTCCTAAAACAGTAGAAAACTTTACCACCTTAGCAAAAAAAGGTTTTTATGATGGGTTAACGTTTCACAGAGTAATTCCTGATTTTGTAATTCAAGGTGGATGCCCTGATGGAACCGGTGCTGGTGGACCAGGCTATTCTATCGATTGCGAATTAGATGGTGAAAACCAATATCACGATAGAGGTGTTTTATCTATGGCTCATGCCGGAAGAAACACAGGTGGCTCTCAATTTTTTATTTGCCACAGCAGAAACAATACCGCTCATTTAGACAGAAATCATACTTGTTTCGGCAAAGTGGTAGAGGGTGTTGACATTGTTGACGATATTAGACAAGGAGATAAAATTTTGAAAATTGAAGTAATGTAATTTTAATTTTCTTTATTTTTATAAATTCATTAAAGAAGCGAAGCCTCTATAAGGCTTCGCTTCTTAATTAAAAAAATATAGTATGCCAAAATCAGAAACACAAACACTAGTTGAAATGCTTGAATTGTCGAGAGATTTAACCAAGTTTTACCTCTCTAAATTAAAAGGTAAAGACGAACATAAAATTTTTGAAATTGATGGCAAACAATTTAACAGCATCAGTTGGTTGATTGCTCATATTACTATTTCAGAAAATTGGTTACTATTAGTTTGTACCGGAGGAGAACGTGTTAAAATTCCATGGGCAAGACAATACGGTTTAGGCTCCATTCCTCCTAAAAAAGAAGACGCTCCTTCTTTTGAAGAAATTTTAAAATACTTTAAAGAAGTACATCAAACCGCTATTAATTATGTTAGCCAATTAACTGATGAAGACCTAAGCAAACCAACCACCAACGGAATCACTTTTGGTGGAGAAGATAGTGTTAGAGCTATTATTAAGCATGCTATTCGTCACGAATGTACTCATTCAGGACATTTAAGCTGGTTATGTAAATTGTTTGATGTAAAAACCATTTAAAATAAAAATTCAATTGTTCAGTTTATAATCTATGAATTGTAAGACACCAATTAACACACATTAAATATTAATTGACTTAGCGTATTAAAAACCTCCTCTTGTGGAAAGGCAGAGGTATGAAAAATAAAAATAATTAAAATTCTCCCCCTTACCCCCTCTATTTAAAGGGAGAGGGAAAAGTTATCGGAAGATAACTTGAGGTGAGTCAAAAAAAATATATACTTATGAAATTACTACCTATTCTAATCTCTATTTTCGCCATAACATCGGTTTATAGTCAAGAGAAATACCAAGGACTACTTTGGAAAATTTCCGGAAATGGATTAGAAAAAAACTCCTATTTATACGGAAACATGCACGTTAGTGGCAGAATTGCTTTCCATTTGGGCGAAGAATTTTTCGATGCTATAAACGAAGCTGATGCTATTGCTTTAGAATCAAACCCTATCATGTGGCTCGATGAAATCTTAGACTCTGAATACGGAAGTGATTATTTAGGAAATTACGGTATCAACAACCAACACTACAATGGTTTTTATCAAGAAGCTTTTAAACTTAAAAAAGTAGATAATAATGTATTAGGGAATGAAATCTCTACCGACCATTATATGGCTAACTGGCTATTATACAGAGAAAACAAAGCTAATTCAGATTTTGAAGAAGAAACATTTTTAGACATGTTTATCTATCAAGTAGCTAGTAAAAACAATAAACCTATTTACAGTTTAGAAGATTTTAAACATAATTCTAAACTGGTTAAGTTAGCTAATATTCCGGATATGGAAAACAAAGAAACCCCTGAATGGGTAAAAAAACTTACCAAAGATAAATCTGCTTTCGAAATTTTAATGGACGCTTACAGAAGTCAGGATTTAGATATGATTGATTCTTTACAAGCCGCACTTTCTTCAGACAACTATTTAAAATATATGTTGTATGAAAGAAACATCATAATGGCAAACCAAATTGACTCGATTATTAAACAAAACATTAGCCTTTTTAGTGGTATTGGAGCCGCTCATTTACCCAAAAAAAATGGTGTTATTGCATTGTTACGAGCTAAAGGTTACACTGTAGAAGCTTTACCTGTCACTATTTCAAAAAAATCTAAAAACCAAATTGAAGAAAACCACAAAAAGAAAAGATTACTTCCTTATAACAGCAAGTTTCAATCTGACTTTTTCTCGCTTAATGTACCTGGAAAAATGTACGAAACACCTTCGCATACTTATCAACGATTATTTTTCTCTCCTGAACTTACTAATGGCAGTTTCTTTTTAGTTAACCAGTTAAGTACTTATCATTACTTTAAAAGCTATAATAATAGCGATTTCCAAGCAAAAATAGATAGCTTACTTTTTGAAAATGTACCGGGGAAAATAATTTCTAAAAAAGAATTTGAGAAAAACGGATTTAAAGTTTTAGATATTTTAAACAAAACTAAATCCGGCAACTATCAACGCTACCAATTTGTTTTTACTCCATTAAATATTTTAATTTTTAAAATGGGTGGAAAAGATGAATTTGTAAAAAATGAAGGCGACAACTTCTTTAACACCATTGCTTTAACACCTATAGCTAAAGATTGGAAAAAAGTACAACCTTTAAAGTCTGATTTTGAAGTAGAAGTACCTAATTATTACCATTTTAAAAACAATACTAAAATGTCGTCTTTGTACGACCATACCGAATTGGAAGCTTATGATGCCAACGATAATAATTATTACTATTTAAAAAGAGCTTCCTTATTCGATACCCAATTTATTGAACAAGACAGTTTTGAATTAAACAGAATTGCTGATATGTTTTTAAAGGAATTAAAAATTGATTCCTCTACTAAAAATATGAACCTAAAAAACCAATCCCCTGAATTAATTGCCTACTCTACCTTACCCGATAGTAGTGGGTACATCTCATTAAAAATTGTAATTAAAGGAGCTTATTACTACTTATTAGCCAATGTTTCTCCTACACAAAAAACTACGAATCCATTTTTTGAATCGTTTACATTAAAAGATTTTTCTTACACTTTTGATTTTAAAGAAAAATCCGACTCTTCTATGTTTTTTACCGTTACATCTAACCACCTTTTGCCAAATGATTACGAACAAGTTTATGATATTGCCAGCGAGAAAAAAGCATCCAAAAAGAAAACCAAAGACACTTCTTTTGAATATAAAATTAAAAACAGTTCATTTTATTCAGAAAACTTTGAACGAATTGATTTAGAATTTATTAAAGAACATCAATACAAAGAATTTGAACACATAGATTCTCTTTGGAGCAGTGAAATTAAATACATTCAAAAAACCAATCACTTAGTAATATTAGATTCTTCTTCTACTAAGAAAGGAGATATTTATTCATTAGACATTGTATTTGGAGACACCAATAGCACCAGAACTATAATTGCTAAAATAATTGTTAAGCATGCTTCCATTTATGTTTTAAAAACTACTGGAGACAGTATTAGCCAACCAAGCAAATTCATCTCTCAATTTTTTGAAACATTTACCCCTTTCGATACTTTAATTGGAAGTTCTGTTTTGGCAGATAAATCTGAAATGTTTTTTAATGCCATAAATGGAAACGATAGTATTGAAAAGGAAAGAGCCTTAGAATCTGCTAAAGATAGAATTATTTTTAATAAAGATGATGGCAAATATGTTGACAAACTGATGTTTACCATTAGCAACTACCCTTTCGGAAGCGATTACATTGAAGCTAAAGAACAACTTATTATGGATTTAGGCAGAATTAAAGACGGTAGAATTGTTCCGTTTTTAGAAACTATATATCCAACAGTAGAAGATACTGCCATGTACCAAATTGCTGTTTTAAGAGCACTTATTCGTCAGAAAGATAAGGAAGCCCTAAATAAATTTATTAAGTTGTTGGATTATGATATTCCGTTGGGAAGTAATAAAGATGATATTAAATATTTATTTAGAGCATTTGAAGATAGTTTAGCACTTGCCAGCACAATTTTCCCAAGAGTATTGGATTTTACTTTTGTTGCAGATTACAAAAAACCCATTTACGAGTTATTGGCTCAACTTATTGATAGTAACCACAT
>CAMPHX010000099.1 GCA_946886085.1 uncultured Flavobacteriales bacterium
GTTTTTAACTCTCTAGTTTCGAGCTCCTCTGAATTTCCTTGCAAATAGTCTGGGTCATATTTGTATTCTATGAATTTATTTTTTGATACTTGAATAGGCATGTAATCTCTTGCCCATATGTCAAAAGTATTTTGAAGCACTTCAGGCTTGTAGTCAAAGGTTTTAAGTTTCTCTGTAAGATTTTTAAAAGTTTCTGGAAATTTTTCCTGTAACTTTCCAGATAGATAAACTTTATTTGTATTCCAATCTGCAACCATTAACGCCAAATATTTTTAATTTCATCTTCTGAATATTTTTGCTGTTTCATTCCTTCAGCAATTTTTGTCTTTTCTGCATGTTTCTGTTCTGGCATTATTAAGAAGCGATAAAAAGCTTCATATTTTGCCTTATCCTTTTGTGGATTTAAACCAACTCTTGGTGCTGCAATTGGAGTTTCGATTTTAATATTACTTTCTTTTGATGAGACTAGTCCAAATGAGATATTTGAATTGTATATATTATTTATATTACTAAATAGCTCTGTGACACAATTTAAAGGTCCATAAGTATATTGATTCTCTTTTATGTCATAAATTGCTCTAATCAATATCCCTCCATAAAATCCATTTTCCCCAAATGTTATATCAATTCCAGAGCTATGAAAATACCATCTTTCTTTTTCTTTTTGTAACTTATGCCCATGTGTATAAGTATCATTATGAGATTCACTTTTTAAATAGAATTCAATTTCACAAATCCGATATAATTTCGATTCAATTTTAAACATCCAATTATTCATTAAATCAAATGCAATTCGGTTAAAATCATTATCTATATTATTCTTTTTAATTGTCAAGTCTAATATCATAAGCCTATGTTTTTTATTTCCCCCCAACCATTTTTTTAATCTCGTTGAGTTTCATCAAGGCTTCAACGGGCGTAAGTGTATTAATGTCGATATTAATTAGTTCTTCTTTAATTTGTTCTAAAACAGGGTCGTCTAGCTGAAAGAAGCTTAACTGCATGTCTTCAACCGTTGGTTTAGCACTTACTTTTTTATTTTTACTGCTGCTTACATGTGAGTTTTCCAATTGTTTAAGGATGTCGTTAGCTCTATCTAACATAATTTTGGGCATTCCCGCCATTTTTGCAACATGAATACCGAAGCTGTGGTTGCTTCCACCTTGCACTAATTTTCTTAGAAAATGAATTTTATTATTAATTTCTTTAACAGAAACATTAAAGTTTTTAATTCGCTTAAAGTTGTTGGTCATATCATTTAACTCATGATAATGCGTAGCAAAAAGCGTTTTCGCTTTAAAAGTAGGATGTTCGTGTAAATATTCAGCTATGCTCCAAGCTATGGAAATACCATCGTAAGTACTTGTTCCTCTACCAATTTCATCTAACAAAATTAAACTTCTTCCCGAAAGGTTATTTAAAATACTGGCTGTTTCATTCATTTCTACCATAAAAGTAGATTCTCCTTGAGAAATATTATCTGAAGCCCCAACTCGGGTAAAAATTTTATCAACTACACCAATAATAGCATGTTTGGCAGGAACATAAGAGCCAATTTGAGCCAACAGCGTAATTAAAGCAGTTTGCCTTAATAATGCTGATTTTCCCGACATATTTGGCCCGGTAATCATTATTATTTGTTGCTGACTATCATCCAAATAAATATCGTTAGCCACATACTCTTCGCCAATAGGCAATTGTTGTTCTATAACCGGATGTCTGCCCGATTTAATATCAATAATTTTGGTATCGTTAACTTCTGGTCGGGTATAATTATGTTCTTTAGCAATAGTTGCAAACGACAATAAACAATCAAGTTGGGCAATTAAAACAGCATTTAATTGGATAGGTGTGATGTAATCTGCCAACTCTAACACTAAATCGTTAAACAATTGAGTTTCGAGTACTAAAATTTTCTCATCAGCACCTAAAATTTTACTTTCATACTCTTTAAGTTCTTCAGTAATGTAGCGTTCTGCCTGAGTAAGTGTTTGTTTTCTGTGCCAAGTTGGAGGCACTTTGTCTTTATGTGTATTTCTTACTTCAATATAATATCCGAAAACATTATTAAAAGCAATTTTTAAACTCGGAATACCGGTAAGTTCACTTTCTCTCTCCTGAATGTCTACCAAGGCATCTTTTCCTGAATGTAATATTTTTCGAAGTTCATCTAATTCCTTAGCAACATTATTTTTAATTACATTTCCTTTGGCAATAGCTACAGGAGGGTCGTCAAAAATGGTAGCTTCTATTTTGTCTTTTAAAATGGTACATGGATTCAGTTGTTCTCCAATCTTTTTTAAGGCAGCATTATCAATAGACAAGCAAGCTGTTTTTATGGGCTCTATTGCCAACAAAGCTCGTTTTAGCTGCATCACTTCTCTTGGGTTAATTCTTCCTGTGGCTACTTTTGAAACGAGTCTTTCTAAATCGCCAATTTCGTGTATGGCTGTTCTAATGGTTGTAGCAAAATCTGTTAGATTAACGAAAGTATTTACTATTTCCAGACGAGCATTAATTGGAGCGACATCCTTTAACGGCAAGGTAACCCAACGTTTCATTAAACGAGAACCCATTGGAGAAATGGTGCAATCGATAATGTCTATAAGTGTTTTGGCATTTTCGTTGGGAGAGTAGATTAACTCTAAGTTTCTAACGGTAAATTTATCGAGCCAAACATATTTATCTTCTTCAATCCTTGATAAAGCGGTAATGTGCTTCACTTTTTCGTGTTGCGTTTCTGAGAGATAGTGCAAGGCAACTCCGGCAGCGACAATGGCATTGGAAAAATCTTCAACACCAAAACCTTTTAGCGATTTGGTTTGAAAATGATTTTGGAGAGTTTCCCTACCAAAATCTTCTGTAAACACCCATTCATCAACAGCATAAGTGTAAAATTGGTTGCCAAAAAGTTCATGAAACTGTTTTTTGTCGTTGCGTTTAAAAAGCACTTCAGAAGGTTTAAAACCATGCAACAGTTTATCGATATATTCTATACTTCCTTCCGCAGCTAAAAACTCTCCGGTAGAAATATCTAAGAAAGCAACTCCAGCACCTTTTTTTGTTAGTGAAACCGCAGCTAAAAAATTATTGGATTTATGATCTAAAATCTGGTCGTTAAAGGTTACTCCCGGAGTTACTAATTCAGTAACCCCTCTTTTAACTATCTTTTTTTCTTTGCTTGGAGCTTCTAATTGGTCGCAAATAGCAACACGCAATCCGGAACGAACCAATTTTGGCAAATAAGTATTTAAGGAATGATGTGGAAAACCAGCCAATTCTAATTTAGAAGAACCGTTATTTCTGGCAGTTAGTACAATGCCTAAAATATTGGCGGCTTTGATGGCATCTTCACCAAAAGTTTCGTAAAAATCTCCTACTCTAAAAAGCAATAAAGCATCAGGGTACTTAGCCTTGATGGCATTGTATTGCTTCATCAAAGGAGTGGTTGTTTTTTCTTCTTTTTTATCTTTTTTCAAGGCAGCTGGCATCTGTGTTTTAAAACTCACACAAACTTAAGTCATTGTCCTAAATTTTTGAAAAATTACCCATACGAACTAATGAATAGTTATTAACAGCAACAACAAACTTTAGTACTTAGCCTTTACGTTGACAATAATCTCGTTAAAAAATTGATTGAGTGGTTTTTCGAGCATCATTTTCATAAAAGGATTAATGTTGGCTTCGAAAACAAAGGAGGTGTTGGTTTTATTGTCCTCAATTTTTTCGAGATAAAAATTTAAGGTGAACTTGAAAGGGGCTTTAAAAGAATCTAAATAAATTAAGGAGTTAGGAGTAGTGGCTACTTTTTTTAATCCAACTTCTGCCAATCCTTTAATTTTAAAAGAACAACTATCGGAAGTAGCGTTCCAATTTTCAATTTTTTCTGCAGGTAAAAAGTCTTTAAGATTATTTAGGTCAGACAAAAGGTTAAACAAGATTTCGTCACTGGTATTGATAAGTTCTGCTTTTGGAGCAATTTTCATAATCTTTTTTTATTTTGATTTTGGAGCAACATCCCATACTTTAGGATTTTCTCTCCACTGGTTAAGAGAATCAACATCTTTTTCTGAAATATAATTTGTTTTCAGAGCAGTATCTAACAGTACGTTGTAATTGCTTAAGGTGAATAATTTACACTTATGTGCTTCAAAATTCTTAACAGCTTCATCAAAATTATAAGAGAAGATGGCTAACATTCCTAATACATTTCCACCATTTTTTCTAAGTTCTTCTACCGCTTTAAGGCTACTTCCACCTGTAGAAATTAAATCTTCAATAACTACAATGTTTTGACCTTTTTCTATTTCTCCTTCAATAAGGTTTTGCATACCATGCTCTTTGCTGGAAGAACGAACATAAGCAAATGGTAAACCTAACGCTTCAGCAACTAATACACCATGAGCAATACCACCTGTTGCTACTCCTGCAATAACATCTACTGTTGGAAAAAACTCTTTAACGGCATCAACAAATTGCTGACGAATGTAGGTTCTTACTGGTGGATAAGACAATGCTTTTCTATTATCACAATAAATTGGTGACTTCCAACCTGATGCCCATATAAAAGGATTTGCAGATTGCAATTTAATAGCTTTAATTTGCAGTAGTAATTCTGCAACTTTTTTTGCGGACTCATTATTAAATATCATGCTACAAATGTATAAAGTTTTTGTTAACGATAAGGTTATTTTATTCACAAAAAACACCAAGTTATTAAGTGATATGGAAAACGTTTTGGTTCTCCATTATTACGATAACTCTATAGCATCTATGGTGGTGAATTTTTTAAAAAATGATGGCAAACTTAAGCATTTAGTTTTTTTAACACCTACACCTGATCAAGATTTTGAAAGTTTTAAAAATAATTTTGAATTGATAATTGCAGCGGGAGGTAAGGTAAGTAATACTGAAGGAAAAGTTTTATTTATTTTTAGGTTAGGAAAATGGGATTTACCTAAAGGCAAAGTAGAAGATGGAGAAACACTTGAAGTATCTGCAGTGAGAGAAGTAGAGGAAGAGTGTGGTATTAGTAATTTAACGATTTTAAACCATATCAAAGATACGTATCACATTTATGAATTAAATGATAAATTGGTTTTAAAACAATCGGTTTGGTATAAAATGAAAACTGATGACACAAGTGAATTAGTACCTCAAATAGAAGAAAATATTACGGATGCACGTTGGATGTCTAATGAAGAAATTCAACAAGAAGTGTTAAGAAATACTTATCCTTCTATCAAAGAAATTATTTGATATTTACCTTTATTGTCATTTATTTTAGAGGTGAAACAAAAATAGTTGTAAAGGATTAAAGTTATTCCTATTTAAGAGGGATGATGCACTTTAATACAACCTCTTTATCGATATTTTTATGAATCTGGAACTTCCCTTTTAAAGCATTAACTCTACGTTTAATGGCAACAAAGCAAGAAGGTTTTTCAATAATATGGGTGTCAATTTTTACTCCATTGTTAGAAAAAAATATGAGAAGACGATTAGTGTCATCACATTTGAAATTAATTTCTATTTCAGATGCAAAGGCATGCTTTATTGTATTGTTTAAACACTCCTGAATAATACGATAAATGTTAAACTCTATGTGTTTTGACAAAGATAGATGTTCAAATTCTATAGGGTAATTAAATTTTATATTTATTTCTTTTTGGTTTCTAACTTGTTCAATCAGTTTATTGGTAGCTACGATTAACCCATAATCCAATAAATCTTTTGGAGCCAAATTATTAGAAATAGCTCTCACTTCTTGAATTGTAGAATCTAACATTAGGATCGTAGATTTTATGAGTTGTTTGGAGTTTTTAATATTATTTTCTGAATTTGAAATATTAAGGTACATTTTAGCAG
>CAMPHX010000100.1 GCA_946886085.1 uncultured Flavobacteriales bacterium
TATTAATTCTCATCAGTCTAACAAGTTTATTAATATCTATAAGCTGTAAGCATGATGAACATAAAAAGCACGAAGAAGCTACATTTATTGTAACTAATCCAATAAAAAAAGACACTATTATCAATAAAGAATATGTTGGTCAAATTCACTCAATACAGCACATAGAGCTACGTTCTTTAGACGAAGGTTATCTTCAACATGTATATATAGATGAAGGACAAAGCGTTCAGAAGGGTCAGTTATTATTTAAATTACAATCCATAATATATGAGGCGGAAGTAAAGAAGGCAGAAGCAGAGCTGGAATATGCTAAAATTGAATATCAAAACACCAAGATGCTTGCAGATAGTAACATTGTATCCCCTAATGAGTTAGCCTTAGTAAAAGCTCATTATGACAAAGCCAAGGCTGACTTAGCTCTTGCTGAGGCAGAATTTAGTTTTACTGAAATCCGTGCTCCTTTTGATGGAATTATTGGCCGTTTTGAAGATGTACGTTTAGGAAGTTTATTGGAAGAAGGTGAGTTACTTACCACTTTGTCTGATAACAGTAAAATGTGGGTATATTTCAATGTTCCAGAAGCGGAATACCTCAACTACACTTATAATTCATCACTAGACAAGTTACCTGAAGTTACCCTTCAATTAGCTAATGGACGTATTTATGATGAAAACGGAGTTATAGAAACTATTGAAGCCAAATTCAATAATGAAACTGGTAACATTGCATTTAGGGCTACATTTTCTAACCCAAATAAAATTTTAAGACACGGACAAACAGGTAATATTATTATGCCAACCAATCTTAAAAATGCACTACTCATCCCTCAAAAAGCAACATTCGAAATTTTGGACAAAAGAAATGTTTTTGTCGTGGATAATAATGGCAAAATACAAACCAGAGAAATTGAGATTGAGGCTGAATTAAATCACTTATTTGTGGTTAAAAAAGGACTAGCCCCTGAAAATAAAATTCTTTTAGAAGGTTTAAGAAAAGTAAAAAGTGGAGAAAAAATAGCCACTAAAATGGTTAACCCCGATTCTGTACTCAGTCATTTAGACTTATATGTCGAATAGTATAAATCTTTAAAAAGAAAAATTATGTTTAGTAAATTTTTAAAAAGACCAGTATTTGCTATCGTCATATCTATTGTAATTATTTTCATGGGGGCGTTAGCAATTAAACAATTACCCATATCACAATTTCCACAAATTGCACCTACAACGGTAAACATATTTATTGCCTACCCTGGGTCTAGTGCGGATGTTTTAACCAAATCTACCCTTATTCCATTAGAAACTGCCATTAATGGTGTGCAAGGTATGCGGTACATTGCTTCAGATGCTACTAGTGCTGGAGAAGGCACTATAAGAATCATTTTTGAGCCAGGTACAGATCCCAACCAAGCGGTAATAAGAGTAAAAACAAGAGTAGATCAAGTAATGCCACTACTACCTGCTTTAGTGCAACGAGAGGGAGTTATTATCACTCCGATTCAACCAAGTATGTTAATGTATGTGAATTTGTTTAGTGATAATAAAAATGCGGATGAAAAATTCTTATACAACTATGCTTATACCAAGATTATACCCGAAATACAACGTATAAATGGTATTGCACGTGCACAAATACTTGGGTCTAGAATATATGCTATAAGAGTATGGCTGAAACTAGACAGGATGAGAGCCTATAATATTTCAGCAGAAGAAGTTATGGAAGCTATGCAAGAACAAAGTATTATTGCACGCCCTGGAAGATTAGGTCAAAGTTCGGGCAAAAGAGCCCAATCTTTGGAATATGTGTTGACATATCAAGGAAGGTATAACGAACCCGAACAATATGAAGACATAATCATACGTGCCAATGAGGAGGGTGAATTTATTCATTTAAAAGATATAGCTCAAGTTGAATTAGGAACAGAATTCTTTGATATCTATACCAGCCTTGATGGCAAGCCAGCTACTTCCCTTGTACTAAAACAAAATGTGGGTAGTAATGCAAGTGAGGTTATTGATAATGTGAAAGAAAAACTCAAAGAGTTAAAAGAAGATTTTCCTCCTGGAATGGATTATCAATTGAGTTATGATGTATCTCAATTTCTAGATGCTTCTATAGAGCAAGTATTACATACCTTACGTGATGCTTTTATTTTGGTAGCTCTTGTGGTTTTCTTATTTTTAGGTGATTGGCGTTCTACATTAATACCTATTTTAGCTGTTCCCGTTTCTTTAATCGGAACATTTTTCGTTTTACAGGCATTTGGATTTTCTATCAACTTAATTACCTTATTTGCACTAGTACTTGCTATTGGTATTGTAGTAGATGATGCCATTGTAGTGGTAGAGGCAGTTCATGCTAAAATGGAAGAGGAAAAACATATTAGCCCACATAATGCTGTAAAAAAAGTACTAGGCGAAATTAGCGGAGCAATTATAGCCATAAGTGGTGTAATGGTAGCTGTTTTTATTCCCATTGCATTTATGTCCGGGCCGGTGGGTGTTTTTTATCGGCAGTTCTCTATTACCATGGCAAGTTCAATTATTATCTCTGCTATCGTAGCCCTTACACTAACACCTGTTTTATGTGCTATTTTGCTTAAAAACAATCATGGCAAACCTAAAAAGAAATCACCCATTCAATGGTTTTTAGACTGGTTTAATCGTGGATTTGAAAAACTCACAGGTAGGTATATAAACATATTAGAACGAATTGTAAACAGAAGGTTGGTTACATTTGGAATTTTATTGATTTTCTGTGTCGGAATTTTTGGTGTAAACAAAATCCTTCCTGCCGGCTTTGTACCCAATGAAGACCAGGGAACCATTTATGCCATTATACAAACTCCACCAGGTAGCACACTCGAAAGGACTAACGATGTTGCCCACCAATTAATGGAAATATGTGAGGAAATTGAAGGGATAGAGTCTGTTACATCGCTTGCGGGATATGAGATTATGACAGAAGGAAGAGGGTCAAATGCAGGTACATGCCTTATCAATTTAAAGCCATGGTCAGATCGTGAACATTCTGTACATGAAATCATGGAAGAAATAGAGGAAGAATCTGAAGGTCTTGGTGCTATTGTAGAACTTTTTGAGCCACCTGCAGTGCCAGGTTTTGGTTCATCAGGAGGGTTTTCTATGCGTTTATTAGAAAAAGTTGCATCCGATGATTATCAGGAATTTGATAGAATAAATCAAGCTTTTATGGATAAGCTTAAGGAAAGGAAAGAACTTACGGGCTTATTTACATTTTATGCTGCAAATTATCCACAATATGAGTTGGAAATAGATAACAAAAAAGCAATGCAGAAGGGAGTTTCTATCGGTAAAGCAATGGAAAATCTCAATATACTTATTGGGAGTACTTACGAGCAAGGGTTTATTCGCTTTGGTCGATTTTTTAAAGTATATGTGCAATCAGGTCCTGAATACAGAAGATATCCATCTGATCTTGAAAATCTTTTTGTAAAAAATGAAGAAGGCGAGATGGTGCCTTATTCTTCTTTTATGTCTTTTAAAAAGACACAAGGGCCCAATGAAATTACCCGATACAACTTATACAATTCGGCAGCTATTAGAGGACTACCTGCTAAGGGGTTTACCACAGGTGATGCCATCAAAGCTATACAGGAAGTAGCTGCAGAATCATTGCCTAGAGGGTACGATATCGCCTGGGAAGGACTTTCTTATGATGAAGCACAAAGAGGCAATGAAGCAATATACATATTTATTGTTGTACTTATTTTTGTTTACTTGGTGCTTGCTGCACAATATGAAAGCTTTATTCTTCCTTTAGCAGTTATTTTTTCTTTACCCGTTGGTGTGTTTGGCTCATTTTTAATGTTAAAATTAATGGGACTTGCCAATGATGTATATGCCCAAATAGGACTAATTATGCTGGTAGGTTTACTAGGTAAAAATGCCGTTTTAATTGTAGAATTTGCTGTGTTAAAACAACAGCAAGGAGCTACCATATTAGCTGCAGCCATTGAGGGTGCTAAAGTTCGTTTCAGACCAATTTTGATGACTTCCTTTGCATTTATTGCAGGTCTTATTCCTTTGGTGATAGCTACTGGTGCTGGAGCTATTGGAAACCATACAATTGGAGGTTCGGCATTAGGAGGTATGCTTATGGGAACCATATTTGGAGTTGTCATCATTCCAGGATTGTACTATATTTTCGCAAAACTAGCTGAAGGCAAATCCCTAATAAAAGGTGAAGATCTTAATCCATTATCTGAGGATTTTGTAAATAGTAATTCAAAAACCTCTTTGATTAAGAAATTACAAAAATTAGGCTTAGTTGTAAAAGCCGTTAAAAGAAAAAGAAATGGAAAAAAATAAAATAACCTTATGGTATAGAGTACTGTCAACTGTTGTGGTAATATTTTTTCTAAGTAATTGTAGTTTAACCAAACAAGCAATTAGAGAAGAAAATAAATCAGTACCCGAAAGTTACTCCAACTCAACAGACTCAATAAATAGTGCAACAATAAAATGGAAAGATTATTTTAATGATCAACATTTAATAGCACTTATTGATACAGCTCTTAAAAATAATCAAGAATTAAATATTACACTGCAAGAAATTGAAATTGCTAAAAATGAAGCAAAGGCAAGAAAAGGAGAGTATTTACCATTTATTAATTTAAATGGTGGCGCAGGACTTGAGAAGGAAGGTAGATATACCAGACACGGGGCTGTTGATGAAAATTTAGACATCAAGCATAATACTGCTTTTCCTGAACCTTTAACAGATTATATGTTTGGCGTTGCTGCTTCATGGGAATTAGATGTATGGAAAAAACTTCGTAATGCAAAAAAATCTGCTGTAACCAAATATTTAGCAACCATAGAAGGGAAAAACTTTATGGTAACTAATCTAATTGCAGAAATAGCCAATTCCTATTACGAATTAATGGCTTTAGATAACTTAATTGGTATAATTGAAAAGAACATAGAAATTCAATCAAATGCATTTAATGTTGTAAAGCAACAAAAAAATGCTGCTAAAGTAACACAATTAGCAGTAAACAGATTTGAAGCTCAGTTACTCAACACTCAAAATCTTCAATATGAGATTAAGCAAAAAATTATTGAAACTGAAAATAAGCTTGTTTTTTTAACCGGAAAATTTTCAAGAAACATTCCTAGAAATTCAACAAGTTTTAATAGCATAGCAGTCGATTCTGTTTTTTCAGGAATTCCTTCTCAGTTATTAGAAAATCGCCCGGATATTCGTCAGGCGGAATTAAATCTCTTAGCTGCAAAATTAGATGTAAAAACAGCGAAAGCAAATTTTTATCCTTCTTTTAGAATTACAGCTGCGACAGGGTTTCAATCTTTTAAACCAACATTTTTATTAAACCCTGAATCTATGTTGTATAATCTAACAGGAGATTTAATAGCTCCTTTAATTAACAGAAATGCTATTAAAGCAGCTTATAACACCGCAAATGCACAGCAAATTCAGGCAGTATATAACTATGAGCAAAGTATATTAAATGCCTATGTAGAGGTACTTAATCAATTATCTAAAATTGATAACTATTCAAATAGTTATAAAACTAAATCTAAAGAAGTAGAAATACTAATACAGTCTGTTACTATTGCAAACAATCTATTCAACTCAGCAAGAGCAGATTATACAGAAGTTTTACTCACGCAACGAGAAGCATTAGAAGCAAAAATAGAGCTTATTGAAATAAAAATGAAACAGCTAAACGCTAAAGTAACTATTTATAAAGCTTTAGGAGGAGGTTGGAATTAAATTGTTATGCTAAAAAAATCCCTGTCTATATTATTATTAAGTTTACTTATA
>CAMPHX010000101.1 GCA_946886085.1 uncultured Flavobacteriales bacterium
CCTTATAGCTATTGTATTTTATTCAGAGGCTAATAGCCAAGCAATACAAATTGGCACAGGAATAACCGAAAACACCATAACTCAAGCTTCTCCGGTTAATACCTATTATAGAAGACAAATAGCTCATTTTGTTTATACTCGTCAGGAATTAAATGCCGCTGGTATTTCAGGAGTAAATACATTAACACAAATAGGCTTCTTTATAACTACTAACCCATTGTTTAATATTCCGGGTTATACTATAAAAATGAAGCATACTAACCGACAAAACTCTAATAATTTAGGTGCTACGGGTTGGACAACTGTTAAAAACGCCTTTACTTATGCTCCGGAACCAAGAGATTATGATATGATTATTTTAGATAATCCATTTACTTGGAATGGAACAAGCAACATTGCAATAGAAATTTGTTGGTCGCAAGTTCAACCTACTTGGGATGCTTCAGGACAATGTAGAATTTATAATGCTAATAATGGATACAGTTACCGACAAGATGATAATGGAGGAAGTATTTGTGGGCAAACTCCAAACAATAGAGTTAATTATAAACCTCAAGTTCAATTTATTTTTAAATCAACTTCTACTTGGAATGGTTCCGTAAGTACCGATTGGTTTAATCCTAATAACTGGGATGCCGATGTCCCTACTACCATTATGAATGCGTTAATTCCAGCAGGAATGACAAACTACCCTGTGGTTATTGGAAATACTGCTGTCTGTAAGAATTTAACACTAGACAATGGAGCTACACTTACTTTAAATGCAGGAGCAAATATTGATGTATATGCTGACTTTAACAATAATGGTACTTTTGTTCCATCAACAGGAAACTTAACATTTAAAGGAGATGTCGTAAACAATTTGAATTTAATCGGAACTCAAAACATTTATGACTTAACTATTGACAACGTAAATGGTGCTAGTATAAATTCAGGAAATGTAAATTTAACAGGAACTCTAAATATAGGTATTGCCACAGGAAATTTTAATACCAATAACGCATTAACACTCATTTCTGATTCGGCAGGTACAGCTAGAATTAATGAACTAACTACAAAATGTAAGTATACATTAGACATGTTTGACAGTTATGGCGACAGCTGGAATGGAGCTTATATCACTGCTTACATTGACAATGTACCTGTAGGTGATTTCTATGCTAAACGTTCAAACTCTTCAAGCGATATTTATGTTCCTACAGGATCAACTCTAAGACTTCAATATACAGCAGGTATTTATGAGAATGAAAATAGCTATACACTTTCCTTAAATAATACTGTTATTTTTAACGATGGTCCAAATCCATCGATAGGTAATAATGTTTTTAGCACTATTGCAACTTGTACTTTTTTTAATCCTATTTCGGGAAACATTACCATGCAACGCTATATAGATGCAGGAGCTACCAACTGGAGGTTTTTAGGTTCATCCGTAGCAGGTGCTTCCATTGCCGATTTAAGTAGCAGTTTTATTACTAGTGGCTTCCCTGGATCAGACTTTCCAAATTGGCCAACAGCTGCTAATCCTTGGCCTTCTATTTATTTCTATGATGAAAGTTTACCGGGAGCTCAAAGTAATGGTTTTATCCCACCTAGCAGTGCTTCAGATATTATTGGAGTTGGTGAAGGACTTTGGGTTTGGAGTGGAGATACCATTACAGGAACTCAACCATTTACCGTTGATGTTACAGGCCCTCCCAATGTGGGGGATATAAGTTTACCGCTCTCATATACCAATTCAGGTTTACTAGCAGAAGATGGTTGGAACATGATGGCAAACCCTTATCCTTCATCTATCGATTGGGATAATGCCAACATTATAAAAACAGGAATTAATGCAGCAATTTACATTTGGAACCCTGACAATCAACAATTCGCCAGTTATGTTGCAGGTTTTGGCACTAACGGAGGATCTAATATTATTGCTTCATCTCAGGCAATATGGGTGCAGTCAATTAGTCCTATAGCTAATATTACATTTAGAGAAGCATCAAAAACAAGTGTTACAGGAAGTTTCTTAAAAACCACTAACAACAATCCATTTAAAATTATTGCCACCAACACCAATGGAAGTGATGAAATGATAATTCATTTTAATAATAACACTACCAATCAGTATGATGGTGGTTTTGATGCTCATAAATTACCTTCTGACAATACCCTACTACCTATGATAGCAAGTGTTATGAGTAATGATATGTTTTCTATTAATCAACTACCTGAACAAGAAATTAATATATCCATAAAAATTCTTACAGGTGTTACAGGAACACATACTATCGAAGCAGAAAACATTTCAGATTTAGGGAATATATCTTGTCTACTATTAGAAGATTTGCAGACAGGAAACATGTATAACTTGAACCAAAACAATAGCATTAATGTTACACTTTATGACACTACTATTTCTGCTAGGTTTTTATTACACATTGGAGCTCCCAAAAATATCGACATTGATGAAATTAGCTGTATAAATCAACAAAATGGTGAAATAACTTTTGCAAAAAACAGCACTTCTCCTTTCGATATTACTTGGAGAGACGCTAACAATAATGTAGTATCATCCAAAAACAATGTATTGATGTATGATACACTAAGCAACCTTGCTAGTGGAATCTATACCATTGAAACCACAGATGCACTTTGTGGAAATACAATAGACACAGTAGAACTAACCAATCCGTTACCAATAATTGCAACATTTACTATTGCTAAAGATACTTTTGCTATTAGTGAGCAAGTTAACTTCAATAATCAATCAACTAATGCAACAAATTATTATTGGAATTTTGGTGATGGAAATACTTCAACATTGGCCAGTCCAACACATGCTTATATGCAACCTGGTTCGTATTTAGCAAAACTAACAGCTTCTCAAAACAGTAATTGTTATCAGGAAGTTGACAAGCTAATTACCGTTAGTAATACTGTTGTATCTATTGATGAAATAACACCAAATGAAGTTAAAATATGGACAATAGATAACTACATCCAAATGGAGTTTTTAAACACTAAAAAATACACAGAAGTTGAAATTAGAGATTTATCTGGCAAATTAATTTTCTCCAAAAACGTAGTTAATTCAACTTACGAAAAAGTAAATACTACCAACTGGAGCGAAGCAGTATATTTAGTGACATTACTAAGTAACAATGGAGAAAAAGAAGTAAAGAAAGTGGTGATTAATTAATTTAATCTTCAAACACCTTAGTTCCTTCAGTGCAATTTTTACAAATATCTATTGATTGCCTGTTGGTCAATATGTTTTTTCTAAACGACTGGTAAGCGTTAGATTTCCATAGTTCTTTAAAATTGGATATTGATACATCGCCTAACTGATGTTGTGCATCTTTATCAAAACAACAAGGCACCACCTTTCCATCCCAAGTAATTACACATGAACTCCACATACGCCAACATTCGTTGAGCATTTTGTTTTTTAAAGTAAATTTTCCGTTAGGCAGTTTTTTATAGCGGGAATATTTTTCATTCTCAGGAATAAGTGGATTTCCGTTTTCGTAGTTATATACCTGAGCAGTTTTAAAACGAATTTCATCAACACCTAATTCTTTTGCCAATAACTTTGCTTCTTCAAGTTGATGCTCGTTGGGTTTTACTACCAAAAACTGAAAGATAACATAAGGCGTTTTAGATTGAAGCTCTTTTTTCCATTTTAAGATGTTTTTTGTTCCAGCCAACACCTTATCTAACTTTCCATGAACACGATAATTTTCATACACCTCTTGAGTAATGCCATCAATAGAAATAATTAACCTATCCAATCCCGATTCTACCGTTTTTTTAGCCGTTTCGTCTGTAAGAAAATGTGCATTGGTTGATGTAGCCGTATAAATATTTTGTTGGTGAGCATAAGTTACCATTTCCAAAAAATTAGGATTAATAAATGGCTCTCCCTGAAAATAAAAATTCAAATAAAAAACATGTTTTTTTACTTTGTTTATGGTCTGCTGGTAAAATGGATTTTTAAGATTCCCCTCTGGACGAGAAAATTGTTTTAGTCCGCTTGGACATTCAGGACAACCTAAATTACAAGCTGTTGTAGGTTCAATAGTTAAACTCATTGGTAAGCCTATTATTTTTCCTGATTTGGTAAGTTTTGAAAGATGATAACTGAAATATAATCCGATAATATTAATCCCTCTGGCAAAAGTGATTTTTTTTAAAATGCTAATATTATCATGTTTCAAAAGTGCCATTTGGTAAAGTTAGTGAAAACATATTGATGTAAAATACATCATATTCAATGTTTTAGTTTTCATCCTCTTTTTTCAAGATGGCATTCCACCCTTGTGCAGTAAGTTCATGAACCGTATCTCCATTGGAAACAAACTCATACTTACCTTTATCAGAAGTAATATGTCCGATAATAGAAACTCTTTTCTGCTCTTTTATCTTTTCATAATCCTCTAAAGAAATAGTAAAAAGCAATTCATAATCTTCACCACCATTTAATGAACAAACAGAAGGATTTAAATTCATTTCTTCAGCCGTAGAAACCGTTAAAGGATCAATAGGAAGCTTGTCTTCATAAATAGTACATCCTACTCCAGATTGAGTACAAATATGGATAATTTCAGAAGAAAGTCCATCAGAAATATCTATCATAGCAGTAGGCTGAACACCCAATTCTTTAAACATTTCAATCACATCTTGTCGTGGTTCAGGTTTTAGTTGCCTTTCCAATACATAATCGTACCCCGAAAAATCAGGTTGAATAGCAGGATTTTCATTAAAAATTTGCTTTTCTCTTTCTAGTAATTGTAAGCCCATAAAAGCTCCTCCTAAGTCGCCCGACACACAAATTAAATCGTTTTCTTTAGCTCCATTTCTGTAAACTATTTCTTTCTTTTCTGCTTCACCAACAGCAGTTATGCTTATAATCAATCCTGAATTTGATGAGGTGGTATCGCCACCAACCAAATCAACTCCATAAATTTCGCAAGCCAACAACATGCCTGCATACAATTCTTCCAAGGCTTCAATAGAAATTTTATTAGAAACAGCAATAGAAACAGTAATTTGAGTAGGTACCGCATTCATAGCATAAACATCCGAGAGATTAACTGTAACAGCCTTATATCCTAAATGCTTAAATGGTGTATAAATCAAATCAAAATGGATGCCTTCTACTAACATATCAGTAGTTACCACGATTTGTTTATTTTTAGATGGTGCAATTACAGCAGCATCATCACCAACTCCTTTAACAGAAGTTGGGTTTTTTAATTTTATTTGAGAAGTAAGGTGATTAATTAATCCAAATTCACCAAGATTCTCAATTTCTTTGGGGTTATTTTTATCTTCAAACATAAGGCAAAGGTAAGAAATTCATTTATTGAACAATCTATTTAAATTTAGATTTACTTTTTTCACTTTTTCTTTGTTTCGATACCACATTTTAGGTACTTTTGCCCTAATTTAGAATTAATCTAAATAATTGAATTATGATAACAGTTTCAGAAAACGCAAAAAAACAAGCTATTAAGCTAATGCAAGACGATAATGCTCCCGAAGGAAGCTTTGTTAGAGTTGGTGTAAAAGGTGGTGGATGCTCTGGTTTAACTTATGATTTATCTTTCGACCATATCATGAACGATGATGACAAAGTATTTGAAGATAATGGAGTTAAAGTAGTGTGCGACAAAAAAAGCATTCTATACCTTGCCGGAACAGAACTTGATTTTTCAGGTGGATTAAATGGCAAAGGCTTTATTTTTAAAAATCCTAACGCTAACAGAACTTGCGGTTGTGGAGAGAGTTTCTCACTGTAAATTAGAGATTGAAAATTAGAGATTAGAG
>CAMPHX010000102.1 GCA_946886085.1 uncultured Flavobacteriales bacterium
GTTTAAAAATTAAGAATGAAATTGATAAACAACTAATTAAAATGGGTAGTCAAAAAAAAGGTATCCTGCAATTAATTGATGTAATTAAAAAAATAAATGAATCTCCATTTGAGTTTGATAATTTTCAAAAGAAGAAAATAAAGTCTAAAAATGTTACTGTATACCCTATTATAGTTCTTACAGATGAGATGTTTGATTTTCCTGGTATAAACAACTATCTAAATCAAAAAATGAAGGGACTATTGATTGTCGAGAAAATAGAGTTGAAGGTACAAGATTTAACTCTAATTTCTCTAAATACTTTGTTTGATATTTCCTCACATATTAGAACAAAAGAAATTTCCTTTAAAGATTTGATAATTTCATATTTAAAAAACTCCAAATTAAGAGTAAAAAAGCTACCTGAAATTTCTGATATTTTCACTACAGCAAAAGCATTAAGAACTTTTAGGGAATACACAAATAAATATCTTAATGTTAAGAAGATAAAGTCTTCGAAAAATACAGACTTATTTAACGATGTAATCCGAGAAGTCTTTCGTGAGCAAAATAAAAAAGACACTCCGTAATTTGAGTGTCTTTTTTATTTAAGAATCGAAATTAATACTAGGTGTTAATAGTACATAATTCCCGTATCAACTACGCTAAACGCATTCAAAACGCCATTTTACCACCACTGAAACTAATGAAGGAATATCTTCCTGAAAGTTTTATTTTGTACAAACCCAAAGATGTGGTTGCAGGAGATCTTTATTGGATGGAATCGGTTTCCTTCATTGCGAACAAGGAACGAGTGAAGCAATCTGCAAATAATGAAAAGATTGCTTCTTCTGAATCGCTTCGCTCTTATAATCGCAATGACGTTATACTATTCGCAGCTGCCGATTGTACCGGACATGGTGTGCCGGGAGCTATGGTGAGTGTAGTTTGTAATAATGCCTTAAATAGAACAGTTAGAGAATATGGACTGACCAATCCTGCTGAAATTCTAAATAAAACCAGAGAGATAGTTGTTCAAGAATTTGAAAAAAGTGATGACGATGTAAAAGACGGTATGGATATTGCCCTATGCAGTTTAAAGTTCAATATTTCAAGTTTCAAGTTAACAGGACCTCAAACAGTAGCAATGCTACAGTATGCCGGAGCAAACAATCCACTTTGGATAATTCGTCCCATTTCAAAAAACCTCGAACCTCAAACCCTAAACTTTGAACTTATAGAGGTTAAACCTAACAAACAACCTATCGGAAAAACTGATAATCCACTTTCGTTTACAACACACGAAATACAACTCCAAAAAGGAGATACTATTTATATTTTTACTGATGGCTTTGCCGACCAATTTGGTGGAGAAAAAGGCAAAAAAATGATGTATAAACCTTTTAAAGAATTACTGCTCTCTATTCAAAACAAAACGATGGAAGAGCAAAAAATAGTTTTAGAAAAACACTTTGAAGACTGGAAAGGGAATTTAGAACAAGTAGATGATGTTTGTATCATAGGCGTTAGAATATGATGTGAAGTTTATTTCACGCTTAACAAGGGACATAATAATTAAGGTTCGTATTTAAAAAATTAAAATGATGAAGCAATTTTTTTTATTTTTCTTGTTTTTTTTAATTACACATATTTCTATTGCTCAGTACAGTAAAGAACAGCAGAGAAGACTCGATTCACTTTATAATGAAGTGACAACTTCAAAATTTGATACTTCAATAGCTTCATCGTTAGTAGCAATGTCGGAGATAATGTTTATCTCAAATATTGACACACTCATCCCTCTATGCAATAAAGCCGTCAAAATATGTAAAAAAAACCTCAAAAACAAAGACATCTCAAGAAAAGAGAAAGAATCGTTTAAACAAACATTAGCTGGAGCATACAATAATATTGGTTATGTTTATGGAAACTATGGAGATATGCATAAACAACTCGAATATTTTACTAAATCATTAAAAATAAAGGAAAAAATTAACGACCAAAAAAGCTTAGCCATCTCTCTTAATAATATTGGATATACTTATAAAGTTTTAGGTGACTTAAAAAAAGCCATTGAATATTATGACCGAAGCTTAAAAATAAAAGATAAGATTGGTGACAAAAAAGGAGTATCTTCTTCCTTTCTCAATATAGGTTCGCTTTATGAAAGTCAAGGAGAAATTGACAAAGCTATGGAGTATTACCAAAAAGTATTAGTTCTTCAAGAAGAAATAAAAGATTTACAGATAAAGGCAATAGCTCTTAACAACATTGCATATGTTTATTTTCAAAAGAAAGATTTCAATAGCTCGTTCGATTATAATTTTAAAAGTTTAAAACTAAGAGAACAAATTCAAGACAAAAAAGGTATTGCTAATTCATTTCATAACATTGGTTTGACTTTTAAAGAAGTAGGGGAATTAGACTCTGCTTTAAAATATTATCACTTAAGTTTAAAGTTAAAAGAACAACAACAAGATTTATATGGACTCCCACCAACACTTACCAATATAGGTTATTTGTACTACGAGAAAGGAAACACTAAAAAAGCTAAGAGTTATGCCTTAAAGAGTATAGAAATTGCCAATTCAACAAACATCATTCACAACATTAAAGAGGTCGCCATGTTGCTACAAAAAATATACAAAGATGAAGGTAATCATAAAGAAGCATACAAGCTACTCTCTTTATATTATGAGATGAGAGATAGCTTGATTAATCAAAATAATAAAAAAGCTACACTTAAACAGAACATGCAATACGAATACGACAAAAAAGCTGCAACAGACAGTATTGCATTTGCCAAAGAGAAAGAAATTAAAGAAGTTGAAATAGCTAAACAAAAAGCTGAGCTAAAAGTAAAACAAAATCAACAATTCGGATTATATGGAGGACTCTTATTGGTTCTTTTATTTGCTGGATTCATGTACAATCGTTTTAAGGTTACTCAGAAACAAAAACAAATTATAGAAATACAAAAACAAAAAGTTGAACAACAAAAACACCTTGTTGAAGAAAAAAGCAAAGAAATAACGGACTCTATAACTTATGCCAAACGTATACAAGAAGCAATATTACCTTCCCCTCAACTTTTGAAGCAATCATTAAAAAATGGATTTGTACTCTACAAACCCAAAGACATCATTTCGGGAGATTTTTATTGGATGGAAAAAACACAAGATACTGTATATTTTGCTGCTGCTGATTGTACTGGACATGGAGTCCCTGGAGCTATGGTAAGTGTTGTTTGCTCCAATGCTTTATCGAAATCTATTTTAGAAGAAAATAAATCGTTACCATGTGAAATATTAGATAAAACACGAGAAATCGTTGTTAAAAGATTTTCTAAAAATAACGAAGATGTAAAAGACGGGATGGATATAGCACTTTGTAGTTTAAGGTTTGATATTCAAAGTTTGAAGTTAAATGAACCGGAAACAAAAAACAGTGAACCCAAAATAGTAGCAACACTACAGTATGCAGGAGCTAATAATCCACTGTGGATAATTAAGCCCATTTCAAACAACCTCAAACCTCAAACCTCCAACTTTGAACTTATAGAAGTTAAACCCAACAAACAACCTATTGGAAAAGTAGATAATCTTCAACCATTTACTAACCATACTATTGAACTCCAAAAAGGAGATGCTATTTATATTTTTACTGATGGTTTTGCCGATCAGTTTGGAGGAGATAAAGGCAAAAAATTCATGTATAAACCTTTTAAAGAATTACTGCTCTCTATACAAGACAAAACAATGGATGAGCAAAAAATGGTTTTAGAACAACACTTTGAGAGTTGGAAAGGTAGCCTAGAACAGGTGGATGATGTTTGCATCATAGGTGTTAGAATTTAATCTCCAATCCTACTCCAATACAGGTTGTTTCACCCTTAACAATTTGGTAAGTTTTAAAGCTACATCTAAAAAAATAGGTTTTGGGTTACCGTTTCTTTCAATGTGGTAAGCAGCTTCATCAAACAAAGTAATAATATCTAAACAGTTGGCACCATGTACATAAGGAGCAAATTTATCTAAAAACTGAGCTTCTTGAGAAGTCTTTTTACCAACAGCATTGCTGCCATAGTTCATCATTAAACTTTCTCTTACCAAGTGTAAAGCATAATTCAAAAATTGCTTTTGTTTTTCCCTGCCGATTTTTGCCATTTCATCTGTCCAATCTATTAAACCGGGAACATTTGCTACAAAAGTAGAACGCATCATCTGAATAAACATTTCTCTAAAATAAGTAGAATTATCCATCTGATTTAACAACTGTTTTAACTCATTTACACTTCCATTTGCCATTAGAGCCATATCTTTTGCTTTTTGTACATCTACCTGATATTTTTCCATAGCATATTGAGCTAACTCATTTTCATCTACTGCATTAATTTTTAAGATTTGAACTCTTGAAATAATGGTTGACAAAAGTTCTTCTATATCAGCAGCAACAAGTAAAAAAAGTGTTTTTTGTGGAGGTTCTTCCAATATTTTAAGTAATTTATTTGCAGAAGCAGCATTCATCTTTTCAGGATACCAAATTATCATGGTTTTATAGGGTGCTTCGTACGTTTTTAGACTAAGAATTTTTAAAATTTCAGCACTTTCTTTAGAACTTATAAGCAATTGTTTGTTGCCTGTTTCTGCTATTTCTTGCCATTCTTCCAAACTCATGTAAGGATTTTCTAAAAAAGATGCTCTCCAACTTTCAATAAAATTGTTACTTACGGGGTCTTTTTTTACTTTTTCGTTGGTAGCTACAGGAAAAACAAAATGAATATCTGGATGAACCAATTTATTAACCTTAACACATGATGAACAAGTACCACAAGCATCGTTTTCCGTTTTATTTAAACAATATAAATACTGAACATAAGCCAACGCCATAGCTAAATTGCCACTACCCTCTTTTCCCAAAAAAAGCTGGGCATGACTAATTCTTTCGCTATTAATAATAGCTATTAATTTTTGCTTAATGGCTTGATGTCCAACAATATCTTTAAACAACATAGCAACGGTAATTTATACGCTTTAAATAAGAGCTAAATTAAGAAGAAATTTTACCTTTGCCGCAAATAAAGTTTTTGAGTTTACTTAACTTAAAAATTAAACCTTTTTAAACATCGACCAGTTTTTATGAATACAATTGATAATTTTAACTTTTCAGGAAAAAAAGCATTAATAAGAGTAGATTTTAATGTGCCACTCAACGATAAATTTGAAGTTACTGATGATACCAGAATTTCAGCTTCCATCCCTAGTATTAAAAAAATATTAAATGATGGCGGAGCTGTTATATTAATGTCGCACTTAGGCAGACCAAAAGATGGTCCTGAAGAAAAATTTTCATTAAAACACACTATTTCTACTTTAGAGAAATTGGTAGGTACAACTATTCATTTTGCAAACGATTGTATAGGAAAAGAAGCTAAAGAAAAAGCTGCTCAACTAAAAAGTGGAGAAATCTTATTATTAGAAAACCTAAGGTTTTATACTGAAGAAACCAAAGGAGATGTCGTTTTTGCCGAAAAGCTGGCTAAATTGGGAGATGTTTATGTAAACGATGCTTTTGGAACAGCACATAGAGCTCATGCGTCAACAGCTATTATTGCTCAGTTCTTTCCTCATAACAAGTATTTTGGTTATTTATTAGCCAAAGAAATTGAAAGCGTTTCTAAAGTATTAAAAAACAATATTAAGCCGGTAACAGCTATAGTTGGTGGAGCAAAAGTTTCGAGCAAAATAATTATTATAGAAAATTTACTAGATAGTATTGACAACCTAATTATTGGTGGTGGAATG
>CAMPHX010000103.1 GCA_946886085.1 uncultured Flavobacteriales bacterium
CCCTAACCTTGTTTCCGTTTCTTTAAATATTTTATCAAGTTATGTTTACGACCGACTGAAAGGTAGTTTTGGGAAAAAGACAGCTCATGTTGAACTTTACATAGAAACAAAGGAAAAAGGGAAAATCAAAAAAGTAAGTTATAAAGGTGAAGCAAGCGGAATAAAAGACTTAGAAAAAGTTATAAAGGCATTGAAATGAAAGCATTCTTCGAAAATCCAAATCTACTCATAAAAGAGTTCAACGAAATGGCTGCCATTTCTCAAAAAAAAGCATTCATTACAATTGGTATCGAAATACAAGAGGATGAAATAAAAACACTTGAAAGTTACAGAGAAGAATTAAAAGAATTGAAAAAAGGCTTTGTAGATAGAAAATTGGAGAATGAAGCTAACCTCGTTTATTGCATAGAAAATTCTTTACTTGCTACCCAATTTGAACTACAAATGCTTGTAAATATTAAGAAAGATAAAATGCATGAGGCGTGGGGAAACTTGGTAAATGCTCAGGTTACTTATGGGACAGTCATTAGCAATTACCCATTTGAAAGAGTTTCTGAAAATGGATACATGGAAAGACTCTTAAACTATGAGAAACTATTATTCCCCAATTTATTTTTTCAAAGCGCTGGAGGTATCATTAAAAAAAGTCATTGTTCTATTTGCAAGCAAAGCTTGAACAAATGCGAACATATTAAAGGAAAGTTATACATGGGAGAAATGTGTTGCCGAATTATCACTGAAATGGAATTAGAAGAAGTTTCTTTTGTTGAAAATCCTGCGAATAAGCATTGTAGAGTTTTGACAATACAGCAAAATGGAAAAACAATAGACATTATGACACTTAGAGAAGAAAGCACTACAGCTAACAGGGGTTTGGAGTAATGGCGGATGAAGTGCTTCGTATGAAACTTATTGCTAAATTTGAACTTTGGTGCTTCATATCAACGGTAGTGCTGTAATACCGCGACTACACCAAGCCCCGAACCGTTACTCCGTTTATAATTTTATTGATTTCGTCTAAAATAAACCCATAAGCCTTATTTTTGCAGTATGATTTTAACCGATACACACACCCATTTATATTCCGAGCAATTTAAAGAGGATATTGATGAAGTGGTGCAAAAAGCCATTAATTTAGGGATTTCCCGATTTTTTTTACCCAACATTGATAGTGGCTATACGGCTGCTTTGCTAGCGTTAGCAAAAAAATATCCTGACAATATGTTTCCCATGATGGGCTTACACCCTTGTTCAGTAAAAGCCGATTACCAACAAGAATTAACGCATGTAGAAAAAATGTTGTCTGAACACCAAGTTGTTGCCATTGGCGAAATTGGTATTGATTTATATTGGGACAAAACATTTTTTAAAGAACAACAAGTCGCTTTTCGTCATCAAATCCGCTTGGCTAAAGCTAACAACTTGCCTTTTGTAATTCATTGCCGAGATGCTTTTGATGAAATTTTTGAAATTTTAGACGAAGAAAATGATGAAAACATGCGTGGCATTTTCCATTGTTTTACTGGTACATTAGAGCAAGCTGAAAAAATAATAGCTTATGGTGGTTTTAAACTAGGCATTGGCGGAGTGGTTACCTTTAAAAATGCAGGGTTGGATAAAGTAGTCGAACAAATAAATCTAGAACATTTAGTTTTAGAAACCGATGCCCCTTATTTAGCTCCTGTTCCTTACAGAGGGAAACGTAACGAAAGTGCTTACATCATTGAAATTGCTACAAAAGTGGCTAATTTAAAACAAGTTAGTTTAGAAGAGGTCGCTAAAATAACTACCTCCAATTCAAAAACTGTTTTTGGAGTATAATTCTAGTTGTAATTTTATTTGATTTTTTGAGGTTATAAAATTTGATTTTTGCAGAATAGTCCTACATTTGTCGAAAAATTATAAATCGTTCATACCATGAATAAAGGATTCTCAACATCTTCAGTAGGAAGAAAAATTTTAATGGCCTTATCAGGTTTTTTCTTATTATTTTTTCTTCTACAACATTTTGTAATCAACTTTCTATCAGTGCTTAGTGCTGATGCTTTTAATGAGACATCTCATTTTATGGGTACCAACCCACTTATTCAATATATCCTTCAGCCTGTACTTCTTTTTGGAGTTTTATTCCACTTAGGAATGGGCATTTACCTTGATTTACAAAACAAAAAAGCAAGACCTGTAAAGTATGCCATGAACAAACCGGGAGAGAATGCCAGTTGGATGAGCAGAAACATGATTATTACAGGAATAATGATAATGTTGTTTTTAGGCTTACATTTTTATGATTTTTGGATTCCTGAAATTAAGGACAAGTTTATTGATGGTATTTGGGACAACCCTACAAAATACTATGATCATCTAATTCACAAATTTGAAGATCCTGCTAGAGTAGGCATTTATGTATTGGCTTTTATTTTCTTAGCCTTGCACTTATTGCATGGCTTTCAATCAGCATTTCAATCAGTGGGTTTTAACCACAGAAAATATACGCCTATCATTAAAAAATTAGGAAATCTTTATGCCATCATTATCCCATTAGGATTTATATTTATTGCAATTTTTCATTTTATCAATCACTCGCATTAATCTATTTTAAGTATGTCAAAATTAGATGCTAAAATACCTGAAGGTCCATTAAAAGATAAATGGACAAATTATAAAAACCACATCGATTTAGTTAACCCTGCTAACAAAAGAAATATAGATATTATTGTTGTTGGAACAGGATTAGCAGGAGGTTCTGCTGCTGCATCCTTAGCGGAAATGGGTTATAATGTAAAAGCTTTTTGTTATCAAGATTCTCCAAGAAGAGCACACTCTATTGCTGCTCAAGGTGGTATAAATGCTGCCAAAAATTACCAAAATGATGGCGATTCTACTTACCGATTATTTTATGATACAGTAAAAGGTGGCGATTACAGAGCTAGAGAAGCAAATGTTTATCGTTTAGCTGAAGTTTCTGCCAATATTATTGATCAGTGTGTGGCTCAAGGTGTTCCTTTTGCAAGAGAATATGGCGGATTGTTAGATAACCGTTCTTTTGGTGGTGTATTGGTTTCCAGAACTTTTTATGCTAAAGGACAAACCGGACAACAATTATTGTTGGGAGCTTATTCGGCTATGAACCGCCAAATTGGTAAAGGAAAGATTAAAATGTATAACCGTCATGAAATGCTAGATTTAGTGCTGGTTGACGGAAAAGCAAGAGGAATTATTGCCAGAAACTTAGTTACAGGAGAAGTAGAAAGACATTCAGCACATGCAGTAGTTATTGCAAGTGGTGGTTACGGAAACGTATTCTTTTTATCTACCAATGCTATGGGATCTAATGTTAGTGCTGCATGGAAAGTACACAAAAAAGGAGCTTTCTTTGCTAATCCATGTTATACTCAAATTCACCCAACTTGTGTTCCTCGTTCGGGAGAATATCAATCTAAACTTACGTTGATGTCTGAATCATTGAGAAATGATGGGAGAATATGGGTGCCAAAGAAAATGGAAGATGTTATGGCCATTAGAGAGAAAAAACTAAAGCCTACTCAAATAAAAGAAGAAGACAGAGATTACTACTTGGAAAGAAGATATCCTGCTTATGGAAATCTTGTGCCTAGAGATGTCGCTTCTAGAGCTGCTAAAGAAAGATGTGATGCCGGTTATGGGGTTAATGCAACTGGTGAGGCTGTTTATTTAGATTTCTCAACTGCTATTCAGCGTTATGGTAGAGAAAAAGCCAATATGTTAGGACTTGAAAATCCAACTGCAGAAAAAATTACTCAATTAGGAGAAGAGGTTATTGAAGCTAAATATGGTAACTTATTCCAAATGTATGAGAAAATTGTAGATGAAAATCCATACAAAACACCTATGATGATTTACCCAGCGGTACATTATACCATGGGAGGAATTTGGGTGGATTATAACTTAATGACTACCATTCCGGGATGTTATGCTGCCGGAGAAGCTAATTTCTCTGACCATGGAGCTAACAGATTGGGAGCTTCTGCATTAATGCAAGGATTAGCAGATGGTTATTTTGTATTGCCTTATACTATTGGAGATTATCTTTCTAACGAAATTAGAACAGGAAAAATACCTACAGATTTACCTGAATTTGAAGCTGCTGAAAAAGAAGTTAGAGAAAGATTAGAGAAACTCATCAATAATAAAGGAACTAAGTCGGTAGATTATTTCCATAAAAAGTTAGGTAAAATAATGTGGGATTATGTAGGGATGGCAAGAAATGAAGCGGGACTTAAAAAAGCGATGGACGAAATTGCTCAAATTAGAGAAGAATTTTGGAAAGATGTTTTTGTTCCCGGGAGTATAAATGAGCTTAATCCTGAATTAGAAAAAGCTGGTAGAGTTGCCGATTTCCTTGAATTAGGAGAGTTGTTTGCTGTTGATGCATTACACAGAAATGAATCATGTGGAGGTCATTTTAGAGAAGAATCTGTTGAAATTGGAGGTGAACAAGAAGGTGAAGCTAAAAGAGATGATGTTAACTTTAAATATGTTGCCGCTTGGGAATTTACAGGAAACCCAAGAGAAGCTGTTTTGCATAAAGAAGAATTAACTTTTAATGATATAGAATTAAAACAGAGAAGTTATAAGTAAGGCAATAGGCAATTGTTGAAAAGGCAATAGTTAGAATGAATATATAAGTTAAAACACCAGGTAATTAGGCACTTATTTACTAATGTCTATTGCCTTATAAACTATAATTATGGATTTAACACTAAAAATATGGCGTCAGAAAGACGCAACGTCTGAGGGAAAAATGGAAACATATCCCATTAAAAATATCTCAGAACATTCTTCATTTTTAGAAATGTTGGATGTGTTAAACGAAAACTTAGTAAACGAAGGTAAAGAGCCAGTTGCATTCGATCACGATTGTAGAGAAGGAATTTGTGGTATGTGTTCTTTATACATTAATGGTGAAGCTCATGGTCCGGATAGAGGTGTAACCACATGCCAACTACACATGAGAATGTTTAAAGATGGAGATACTATTTACATTGAACCATTTCGTTCTAAAGCTTTCCCGGTAATAAAAGATTTAGTTGTGGATAGAAGTTCTTTTGAGAGAATTCAACATGCAGGAGGCTTTATTTCTGTAAATACTTCAGGAAATACACAGGATGCCAATGCGCTTCCTATTCCTAAACCGGATGCAGATAAAGCTATGGATGCTGCAACTTGTATTGGTTGTGGTGCTTGCGTAGCCTCTTGTAAAAACTCATCGGCAATGTTGTTTGTTGCGGCAAAGGTTTCTCAGTATTCTTACCTTCCTCAAGGACAAATAGAAAGAAAAGAACGTGTATTAAACATGGTAGAACAAATGGATAAAGAGGGGTTTGGAAACTGTACCAATACCGGAGCTTGCGAAGTGGAATGTCCAAAAGGTATTTCACTTGAGTTTATTGCTCGTATGAACAGAGAATATTTAGGAGCTTCAATCGTTTCTGAAAAATAAATAATTAAAGCCTCATACTAAGACTTTGTGGTTCAGTCTTTCGACTTTATAGAAAGACACTAATTATTGTTATTATTTTTTTTTCTACTGCAATGCCTAAATCATGGATCATAATTTGTTTAATTAATTTTTTAATTACAACCATGCTAGGCTTAGTTTTACGCTATGCTTTTATTGGAGAAATTGATTTTAATTTTAGGTTTTTAACCCACGCCCATTCGCATATTGCTATGTTGGGATGGTTATATTTAATGTTGTATAGCTTTATTGTTTATCGCTACTTACCTAAGATTAGAAAAATTT